>NZ_HF991078.1:0-5031 GCF_000432295.1 Bacteroides sp. CAG:189 | reverse complement strand
GTATGGTTGCTGATGCTTCTATTGTGAATCGTGTTGTTGATCTAACTATTTTTGTTGTCCGTTCTGGTATGATGGATCGTCGTCAGTTGCCTGAGTTAG
Source organism: Bacteroides sp. CAG:189 (assembly GCF_000432295.1). Classification (NCBI taxonomy): domain Bacteria; kingdom Pseudomonadati; phylum Bacteroidota; class Bacteroidia; order Bacteroidales; family Bacteroidaceae; genus Bacteroides; species Bacteroides sp. CAG:189. The sequence continues at coordinate 4,932 of NZ_HF991078.1, read as the reverse complement.
AAAACATGTATCGTCAGGAGCAACTTCATAATATGTCAGTAATTTTAAATGGTGTGCCTACGGAACAGCGAGGTTATGGCTATGGTTATGGCTATGGTTATGGTTATGGCTATGGTACTGAAACTCATGAACATAAAAAAGTAAAAGGTTTGAAAAGTATCTTTTCACACTTTTTGAAGCGCTAAAAGATTGCTTTTACCTTTCTATATCCCTATTAGGGACTATTATTATGAAAAATAGAATTAGGAGAATCTGTAATAATTTGGTAGCTGAAAAGAGTTTTTCTATGAAGAAATATTAAGTAATGAAGAGAATACTATTCCGACAGAACATTATAAAATTCGTATAGTAAAAGTGTGTAAATATAAACATGACGAGGTAGATGCTTCATATGATAGTTCGGCAGACTTAGTACTTGCCGTGAGGATTGATGATACAGTGAGGCTGATGAAAGAAGTGGTGTCGGAGTTTAAGTCAAATAATTCGGTACGAGAGGTTTGATAAAAGATAGAATCTTTATATGAATGTAAAAGCTAAATATGCCCGATTGAAAGGTAGCTCTTTATTTCAAGACTCATTTTGGGCTTTATTAGGAAGTGCTTTAGGAAAAGGGTTGGCACTAATGGCAGGCATAGCAATTGCTCGTTTCATGGGTAAAGATGTATACGGAGAGTATGGCATGATTAAGAACACGCTTGTTATGATTGCAATATTTTCAACGTTTGGATTGGGATATACAGCGACTAAATTTATTGCAGATTGTACAACTAATGATAAAAGTAGGGTATATTCGATTCACTATATCGCTACAATTATAACATTAATAGCAAGTGGGATTATAGCTTTATTAGTATGTGTTTTTGCAATCCCGTTATCTTTATATTTAGAAGCACCTCATTTAAGTGGGATTTTGCGATGGGCTGCTGTCGCTATAATTTTTAATGCAATCAATACAACTCAAATAGGAGAACTTTCTGGTTTTAATGCCTATAAAATTATTGCATTTAATAATACTATTACAGGGATTTTTACTTTTATAGTGAGTATAATATTAACCTATTATAATGGATTGATTGGTGCCGTTGTTGCACTGGTGTTGACCAATATGTTTAATTGTGCTTTGAATTACTATTCTTTACGTAAATTACTCTTAACGTTTCAAAAGAAGATAGAGTTTAATAAACTTCGGGAAGTTATTTCTTTTTCTTTACCTATCGCTTTACAGGAAAGTTTGTATGCAATAACACATTGGGTGAGTACAATCATAATTGTGAAACTTTCTGGATATGGGGATTTAGGTGTGCTATCTGTGGTAAGTCAATGGAGTGTACTTTTATTATTCGTTCCAGGTGCATTGCGTAATGTTGCGCTTTCACATTTGTCTGGATCATTAAGTAATGATAAATATCATAATGTTATATTGAAACGTTTATTGTTTATTAATTTCATTAGCACTTTTGTTCCGTTTTTAATTATAGGCATATTGTCTAAATGGATATGTTCTTGGTATGGAGAAAGTTACAATGGAATGATTATTGTTTTTAATGTTGCAATATTTACCACAATTATAAATAGTTTGACAAATGTATATACTCAAGAATTAATATCAAAAAGCCAAAATTGGTATTTGTTTTTTACGCGTTTGCTACGTGATAGTGGGATACTTATATTTACCTATTTTGCAATAAATATATATGCTAATGGCGCTTTAATATATACTATAGCTAGCCTTATTTTTCAATCGATATACCTTGTTTTACTTAAACATCGATATACATATTTTATAAAAAAATGTTAGGCTCTGTTCGAAATATTTTACTAATATTGTTGGCTGCGTTTGTTCCATTGGGATACCACCCTATTTTTTTTAATGAGGTTGGAGAACAAATTGGAATGATGGATAAAATAATATTATGTTTAACGATTTTGTTGTTTTTGACAGTTTTACCATTATTGAAGAAATGTTTTAGAAGTCGTTTTTTAACTCTTTATATCTTACTCTTTTTAATTATTTCTTTTGATATATTTTTATACTATTCTTTAGGTTTGCATATCCAGTATAAAGAAATTCGTACATTGTTAATTCCTTTGGTTTTAGTTGTTATTGGTTATCTGTCTAATATAAGACAAGAGAACGTTTGGTGGATAAGTTTTGTGTATTCCATAGTGATGGTATATGTAGGTTATGAACAAATACGTTTGAATGTAGGAGGTTTTGTTATTGAGGATATTTATCATACATCTGCAAAGAACTCATTAGGCCCGATGTTAACTGTTGCTGGTATAATTGCTATACTGAATATATTACGAGGAAAAAGTAAGTCTATTTGTGTATTTATGTCTATAATAGCTTTTCTGGTATTAGTAGAACTACTGACAATACGAGCTCGTCTAGCGACGGTTGCCTATTGTGTTATGGTAGCCTTTTTATTATATAAATATATATGCCTTTATTCTCGTAAAATGACATTGATTGTCATTTTGATATTATTGTTTGTGATTGGGATTACAGGGATTAGCTTTTTTGATTCATTTTTTGATTTTTTTTACGAGAGTTTTTTTCAAAATAAGGAAGACGATCTCCTTTCTGGACGTGGTACGGGCTATTTGTTAGCTTTTGATTTGTTTTGTGATAATCCATTGTTTGGGAATTTGTCTCAAGGTATTAAAATTCCTTGGGTACATAATTATTTGTTACTTAAAATGTCAGATTTAGGATTTTTGGGAGGTTTACCTTGGTTTTGCTTATATTTTTATATTGTTTTTCAAATTATAAAAGGGAGTTTTTCAACAAATATCTTTTTAGAACAGAATTATGGCTATATATTGATGTGGATTCCTTTTATAGCAAGCTTAGGAGAACCAACATTTCCATATGGTCCTGGAACAGCGACTTTTATTCCTTTTATTCTATTAGGGATGACATTGAAATTCAATCGTCCGGTAAATTAATTATTTGGTATGAATTCAAAAAGACTTTTTATTGTAAATAAAGTTACAAGTTTACTGCCTTATAGTTCTTGTAACAAGTTGAAGACATTGTTGTATCGTTGGGCTGGTGTTGTTATAGGTAAAAACTGTGAAATATTTTCAGGAGCTAAAATTCTTGGACAAGGAGATATTTTAATAGGGGATAATGTTTTTATTGGCTTTGATGCGATGATTATGTGTAATAAGGGAAGTCAAGTTATTATTGAAGATTATGCATTGATTGGTACGAAATCAGTTATTGTTACGGGTTTTCATCCTGTAACTCCAGAAGGACCACGAATAATAGGCTATGAGGGTACTTCTAGCAAAATAAGGATTGCTCAGGGAGCTTCATGTGGTTTAGGCACGACTATTCTTCCTGGTGTTACAATTCATAAAATGGCTCATGTTGCTGCAGGTAGTGTTGTTACAAAGGATGTACCTGAATATACGCGAGTAGGTGGGGTTCCTGCTCGGTTCATGAAAGATTTGAGGATTATTTAATTATTTTGTTATGCAAAAAAAATGTATAGATACGTTGATTATAACTAATCTTCCTTCATTTTACAAAATTAATTTATATAATGAAATTGCTTTATATAAAAGTATTTTTGTAATATATACTGGTGATACATCAGAGGGAAGAAATAGAGACTTCTTTACGGGTGAAGCTCGTTTTGATTATTTATTTTTATCTTCAAATAAATTGAAACGATTGAAAGAAGTATTTGATCAAATACGCTTTTTTCGTTATGAAGAACTAATACTCGGTGGTTGGGACTCTTTACCGTTATGGTTAGCTGCCTTTATTTCATTTCGGACGAAAAACGCTTTGGTTGTAGAATCTAGCTATTTGGAATCTCAAACACGGGGTTGGAAAGGATTATTAAAGAAAATATATATTTCTAGAATTTCAAAAGTTTATGCATCTGGACGATCGCAGAAAAAAATTACAGATGACTTAGGATTTAATGGTAAAACAATTATAACGAAAGGTGTTGGTGTATTTAATTATGTACCTCAGCCTCAGTTTGTACCTCGTAATCAAATTTGTAATTTCTTGTATGTGGGGAGATTAGTTACTTGTAAGAATATAGAGATGTTAATAGAAACATTCAATGGACTTCCTCAAAAAAACCTACATATAATTGGTTTTGGAACTTTGGAGGAAAAACTTAAAAAAATAGCAAATGATAATATTCATTTTTGGGGAGCTATAAGTAATCGAGAATTATTTAAGTTTTATCAAAAAATGGATGTTTTTGTTTTACCATCACGTTCTGAGCCTTGGGGATTAGTAGTTGAAGAGGCTCTAAATAATGGTTTGCCCGTTTTGGTGAGCAATAGAGTGGGGTGTGCTGAAGAGATTGTAACTCAGGGAGAGAATGGTTTGGTATTTCGATATGATGATAAAAATGATTTGTTGAAATGCATTTCTATGATATCCGATCTTAAACTTTATAATAAAATGAGAGAAAACATTAGTAAGATGAATTTTGAACAAATAGAACACGAACAAATTAATTGTTATTTATAATGCCCACTCTTTTTCAAATAAATGTAGTTGCTAATTGGGGATCTACTGGGCGTATTGCAGAAGAGATTGGCTTATCTGCCATAATGAATGGCTGGAATAGTTATATAGCTTATGGTAGAAGTATGAATAAAAGTAGATCTCATTTGATAAGAATAGGTACGAAATGGGATTTTTGTTGGCATACATTACAGACTCGATTATTTGACAGGCATGGTTTGAGTTCAAAAAGGGCAACACGTCGTTTGGTTCAGGAAATTGAGCGAATTAAGCCTGACATAATTCATTTACATAATATTCATGGGTATTATATAAACTATAAAATATTATTTAAATATTTAGCCGATCAAAATATTCCTGTTGTTTGGACATTGCATGATTGTTGGAACTTTACGGGGCATTGCTCTCATTTTATTTCTATCGGATGG
>NZ_HF991077.1:0-15962 GCF_000432295.1 Bacteroides sp. CAG:189 | reverse complement strand
TCTACCGATTTCTTCTGCAATACGTCCGGTACTGCCAGTATTCACGGTAGTATTTAGCTGCAATATTTTTCGCATATTCAAGATATAGATCGTAATAAAATTTCCTTTGAAAAAGCAATATTCCTTTCAAGATTTCTTTTCACTGATTGATAATCTATATCCTCATCCATTCGTTCAAAAGAAGTATCATCTTCAATGACTCTGTTCTCCAAGCCTACCATATCCAACAAAGAATCCATTCTTGAATTAACACAATCTTTACGTTTAAACACCCAAAAGGGTATTTCATAAATAATAGAAAACGCAGTTCCATGAAAAGAATTGGAAATAAAGCACTTTGCATTTCTTATCCAATTCAAAAAAGCTTCCGGACCTGCATTATTTATATTTTTATCCGCATATCGATGTGGAATAAAATCATTAATCGAATATATTTTCACTTTGTGCTTTCGAGCATACTCTTGAGCAAAAACTTTTATTAAAGGATTATTCCCAAAATCATAAACTAAAATATAATCCTCATCCAATGTTTTCGATTCAGCTATTGAATTCCACTTTTCTCTATCTAACAAAAAAACAGGATCTACTACTTGCTTGGATACAATACCAAGTCCAGAAAGAATTTCGACTCCATGCTTTTCTCTTACAGTAATCAACTCAAAATTTTCAAGCATTTGTTTCACAAACAGTTCATATCCTTTTTCAATATGATCCATACCAAAACTGGCAGCATACGACATCTTTTTAGCCTTTCCCCGTACAAATCCTAAATAATTTGCAGGATCTTTACCATTCGCATGATTAGAATTCCAAACTTGATCACTTCCTACTATAAAAACATCAGCACATAACTCTGCATCTTCTTTCAAAGCATCATAAGAAAAATATTTCTTTTTTGTAAGACATAAATATTTCAGAGTAAATGAATCAAACGCTTTTTTTCTTTCATATGTATAGAATCTTTTAGGAGCTAATAATAAACATACTAAAAACTTTAGAATAAAGATATTTCCCCATTTATATTTCGTATCCATATACCAAAAATTATATCGAGCATTAGCATAGCTGGGTTTATAATCAATTACCTGTACCTCGCAGCCTTTTTCTTGTAAATATTTCATCAAAGCATATGCTTGTAAAGAAGCACCGTAATTATATACATCATGAGATGTTATAGTTTTAATTCTTTTCATTTAGCAATCATCCTTTTAATCTTATTAAAAACTCTTTTAGGAATCATTAATATTTTATATGGTTTCAAATAATCAGAATAAATCTCATGAAGTTCATTGTCACTCTTTAGAGCCTTAAGTACATATGGATAAATAAAAGGACGACTAACTTTTTCCCTCATTTGCCCTTCCAGCACAACTGAAACTACTTCCTTTTTTAAAACACAGGTTTCTTGAAGTTTAGTAATAACTCTTCTCCCTTTATCCGTAAAAACAAGAATACCGTTAACCCCTTTGTCATTCTTCTTATACGCGTTTCCCCACAAATCTCCTATACGAATATCTGCGGATGATGAAAGAGCTTTATACTTACATTTACTATAACAAGCTTTCCCCAAACAACTGTTTCCTAAAAAGAATTTATAAAACAGATCTCCATCTGTCAATTTAGAAAAATAAGTAAATTGTCCGATTCCATTATTTTCATTTCCACCACACTGATTAATTCCCATAGCCCATGAGTCGTGCCAACCATCATTCTTATTTCTCCAAGAAACATCTTTAATTATATCTACCGAGTTCTTTACGAAATCCAGATATTTTTTCCATAATAACATAGATGGAACACCATGACAGAAAAAATCCATTAAAACAAAATGCTCCTCTATCTTTCTTCTTCGTATATATTTACGTATAGAATCTATTTGACAAGGAGTACCTGTTACAAAATAATTATCATCACGGTTAATCACAGAAAATGCATCCAATGTATAGCTGGGTATATATTTAGAGCCAACACTTGCTGAAAACTCCTCTATATTTTCAGCCATAAAATGTTCCGCCCTATCCAAATCAACATTATATTTTACGCCACATGCCTTATAGCCACCTGCCAATAACATTTTACCCATTTCATAAGCAACACCTCCTGTAGAGCACCTGTTCAATACAGTCTCATCTTTACTCCATCCGGCATAAGCCTCTATTTCGTTTGAAGATAATGTTATTTCATCATTAAGATATGCACAGACAGACAGACATTGAGAACAGTTTATACATTTGTCCAATTCGCTTATATAAGGTTCATAAAATCCGTCCTCATTTAATCGGATAATGATAATTTGTTTAGGACATGAGATAGCACAGACACCACACCCATAACAACCTTTCACAAAAGATATATTTGTAAACATCAAAAAATATTATATATATTTACTTACAACATATTCCGGAAGAATATTTTTTTCAAAAAGGAATGGAACTTTTTCAAAAGATTCGTTCAGTATCACCCTCAATGCTTCAGACAAATTTTTTATATCTGTATCATATTCTTCAATCAATTTAAAAGAATTATTTGATGTAATTATTCCTTTTCCTGCAATATATATTCCATTTAAATCAGAAGAATAGTCTCCATCACAACTAAGAATCTCCCAAACACCTTCAGAAGAATTTGTCGTAATTACAGGAGTATTCAATAACATAGACTCAATTATAACTCCAGGAAGTCCTTCACTATACGAGCATGAAACCAATACTTTTGCATGCCTCATATATTTATATGGATTATTTTGTCTTCCCCAATAATGAACCCGCTCTCCAATACCAGCATTGATGGCTTCCTCATATAAACCACTCCAAAGATGATCTACATCCTGCCCTATATATACTAATTGTATATAAGGAAATAACTCTTTTTGCCTTATAAAAGCCTGCAATATTCTATCCGGTGCTTTATTTTTATCTAATCGACCACAATATAATATAACAGGAAATTTGAATACCTCCTGTTCCATCTCAGATAGTTTCTCTAAAGATTTATTTACAATATTTTCTTTATCATGAATATTGTAAACAACCTCCACTTGCTGTGGATTAATAGAAGAAAAAGAATTAACTATCGAATTTCGTACTTCATTACTCACACAATACAGATAATCTAAATGCGGATATATATAATGGTAAGTAAATAATGTTATCAAATATTCGATTTTTCCTTTTTCTTTCACTTGTGTATGCGGAGAATGGAAAATACCAATTTTAGTTTCCTTCCCCCCTGCAAGGACGTTTACAGTTGAGCAACTAAATAAAGTAGATATTGTTACATCCGGAGAAAACTCTTTCTTTATTTTTCTCAACCACTTCCTCTCTATAAAAGGCATAATAAAACGCCTCAAGCCATGACTTCTTCCTTTTATGCAATATTCACAATGTTCCAATTCATCATAACCATTCTCAAACTTATGAATCATGGCACATCTTACTTCCGTAGTAGCACTTTTCAATAAAGATTTATACAAGTTTAAAGAGCATAAGCCAATTGTTCCACGATTATAAGGAATAACAAGAAGTATTTTTTTCTTTATCATTATATCAATTGGAGTTTACTTTAATACCATCTTTTTTAATAATTTTTGCAGGAATTCCAGAAACGACACAATTATCCGGTATATCTTTCACCACTACTAAGTTCGGAGCAATAACCACGTTATTCCCAATAAAAACTTTACCTATAATCTTTGCCCTTAAAGCAATCTCCACATTATCTCCAATGGTTGGTACGTTATCAAAAGTGTGTTTTGTTCCTATTACTACTTCTGGAGTTATTAAGCAATTCTTCCCCACCCGTGCTTTTGTTGCAACTCTTAAGAAAAACAATATGAGATATATACAATCCCGATCCACATGTATTTATTCCTATTTTCATTTTATATCTAATACTTACAATCAAAATTATTTCTTATCATATACCGCAATTACCTTCTATATTTTTTCCTAACTCATCCGAAGAAATAAACTCAACATCCGGCCATTTCTTCACAATTTCATTCAACAAATTCCGAAATAAAACTATATTCCTATCTTTGTTTTGCACATCTATATTACCAATAAAATTCAGTCTATGTGAACTTATAACCGCTGCCTTACCCCACCGAAATGCTATATTGACTCTATTAAGACAATCATTAAGCCAATCAAAACTAGGATTTTGGCTAGGTTCAAAGTAGCAATTTCGCATTAAATAAATCAATCCACTATTGCTGTATGTTCCTTGAAAATTTGTCTTCCTATATGTAAAAGAGCATCCATCATCTATTGGTATTTTTTGCGTCACCATACCTTGAAGATATTTTACTCCATTTTCTTTTAGAAACGGCTCTATCAATGGGCTCCAAGTATACGTTGTAGCAATAAAAGATTCTGATCGATATCCAAATATTTGTTTAAACAAATCCAATCCACTCTCAATAACATGTTTATACATTATGATATCCTTCTCTCTTGCAGAATCAAATGCCCCCATATAATTACCTTGGATATTGGGCGAAACATTAGAAGTCAACCCAAAAGTACCTAATTCAAATGCCCTTTTAGTTACAAGATCTTTTCCTTCTCGAAGTACAGCAAGCCATTTTTTTACATTCAAATGTTCTCTCCCGTGAAACTGTGGATGAAAAACACCTTCTTTAATCCCTTCTTTCCATAAATCAAAGACATGCTCATGAGCAGAACTATTTGCCATAGTCACAGTAATTGGTTCATAAAAATACTCACAAAAATCAGCTTCTCGTATCTTTTTGAAATCAGGATTAGCTACTACTGCATCAGCTGTAAATACAGCATAATTACCGTTTTTATCCTTAACAGAAGTCAATACATCAAACAATGCTTCCAAGTCTTCCTTATTCGCTAAACTATCATATCGACAATAAGGATCATTATCTACCCTAATTCCCTCCTTTAAAAACTGATTATAAATTTCCTTAGATGGCATACGTATAGCCCCCCAATCATCCGATTCAATAACGACTAATTTACGCTTAGTACGCCAACCAGGAATATTCAAGAGATTATGACTTATTATCTGCTTCAATTTCATTTTTAAAATGACTTAAATTGTTCTATTACGAATGACAATCTTGCTTGTTTTGAAAGGTGTTCCTTACCATATTCTGCAATATGCTTTCTATCAAAGGTAGAATTGATTAATTTCTGAAAATCAAATTCAGCAAAATTTTTCATCTGCCATTCAGGTATAAGTACTCCTAACCCGTTTGGCTCACATATAGCAGAATAGTCACCAACGCCTTCGGAAATGATAGTCGGGAGTCCACAGAGAATATATTCTGCAAATTTGGAAGGAGACGCCACGTTATTCATTGGCACGTTCTCTCGGAACAGAATACCATAATCAGCCGCATTAAGATATTTGACCATCTCCGAATTAAGTACAGCTTTGTTAATAAACTTTCCGTTCAAAGCAGGATAATGCTCAAGGATATCATTTTGATTAATTGTATCACGGGATAGGAGAAAGAATCGGGCATTATCATCTTTCCGGGCAACATAATCCAAGAAAGATACTACTTCATCAAGTGAGTGATAGGCGTTATATAATCCGCCAGCATACAGATATACCTTGTGTTCATTCTTAAGCCCATGTTCATCGCGTATGTTTTTTCTGAGATTTGCATCATAATAAAATTTTCGTTGATCTGATAGACAAGGATAGATGAAGAACTTATTTTCATCTATTCCATAATTCATCATCAAGTACTTCTTAAGAACGTTCGATACAGAGAATATTTTATCAGCAACTTGACATGTTACACATTCCGTAAAAGAAATATGGCTAAACATATCAAATTGACGCTTATCCAGCTTCCTCTTCTTTACAGCATTATATTTATTTTCCTCAACAGATGCAGCCCTTGAATCATAGATAAAAAACACAGGTTTACCAAGCATTTTTTTTAGTAATCCCATCTCTTTTCCGTAAACCATTCGTGAGAATATTACAATTTGATCTGCATCTTTTGAAACCTCACGGATCTTATTTGCCCATAATTGTGCATTCAATTTTATGAATAATCCGCGAGAAGGAAAAGAATAGGAATGGCCTTTATACAATTCTCCTAATGCTGATCTAATTCCATCCTCTTGTCGCTGTTTCCAGTTTTTCTTTTTTAATTCACGATAAAAGAATAGATGAATATAGTTAAAGAATATTCCATTCTCTTTATATAGTTTTAACCAGTCTGCTACTTGAGTTTCGAAAACTGTACCATCGTAGTGCTTAGCACTTAAATAGATAAAAGACGTTGATTTCATATTGTAACAGCTTTGTTTTTACAAGACATTCGTATACACAAAATAATAATAAGAATAACAATAGTTTCCCTTAAATCTGCACTTACCATAGATCTCAGGAAATACGATAATAAAATCAAAATAAATGGAGAAATGGTTTGAATGTTTTGTTTAATCAGGTTATACGACTTGATTAAAGGATTAATTGTAAACCAGATAAAAACAAGAAAACCAATAATTCCCATTTCTGCTAATAATTCGACAAACAAATTATGCTCATTGCAGCCGAACTCTCCATTTATATGAAATCTGCCGAAACCAACTCCCATTAGAGGATTAGCATAAAATTGAGACATTGCAGTCTGTATAATATTGTCACGAGCGGAATCCTTGCCCTCCGTCGAACCTAATAAAAATTCTAAAGATTGACTGTCAAGACTTAAAAGAATTGTATATCCTCCCACAATGAATAAAAATATCAAAAGCAGATTCTTAAACTTTAGTCCTTTATATACAGATAAATAAGCAAGCCAAATTATAGCATATAATAGAATGGCTTGTCTTGCTGCCGCATACCATACAACTAATGCAGAAAGAACAACAACAAATGCGTTGAACCGCTTCGATGTTTTATCTACAGAGAAAAGCGTAAATATCAAACCAATACATCCATGAACGCCAATACTCTGATAATTAATGTGAAATACATCTTTATCACCTGCAATATAATCATTTATCTCATTACGAAACCCAGCAAATGAATATAACAAACTATTCAATGATGCTTTTATACCCATCAACTCATTCATATAACCTAATAAAAACAAACTGTACAAAATAAACATTAATCCAATATTACCAAAAGAATGTTTTTCCTGAAACAAAATTAAATGAGAAAATGCAATAGTGTAAGTAACGATGTTCATTAGCATAGCAATAAACTTTTCACCACTATAATTACCTCCTGTTGTTGTAATAATAGAAAAGAGTACAACAAATATGAATATACATAGAGGCCAAAAATTTGAAAACCAATTATTTTTATAACTAATAAGGTCTTTAAACATGAAAATCGCTGATCCCCATATTAATATGGATCCTATAAATCTTACCCCTTCTTGAGCATAGAAAGAACCAAAAACAGATCCTAACAACATGAATACTATTGCCGAATCCTCTTTGCGCAAGCAAAACAATTGTGATGCAATGATTAAAAATGACAGAGTTAAACTATTGGTAATACCAGTAAACATATTTGCCGTTAGTAGAACTGTCAACACAAGAAGTATGTATTTATTCAGTGTATCCCTCATCTCTCAGATGTTTGCAAATTTTGCGAATTTGATAAATATTATTAATCTCTTTAGACAAAGAGTTTAGGAAACCAACAACATGGTCTTGATGAATATAATTGTATATTTTACGTAATCGTTGATCCGATAGTTCTTGGAATATTTCAGCAGCATATTTCTTGCTTTCTGAAACATTTAGACGTTCTTGAAGCATATAGCGCATGTTAGGCATTTTTTGCGAAGCATAGTTCTGATCAAAAAATAGCCATTTCATTTTTTGTTTCTTTTCCCCCAAATATGACAAGTAAATACCTTCGGCATCAACATGTGGCACAGAAATAAAATAGCAAAAAATTCTCGTGCTTACTTTTAAATTAGTATATACTTCAACCAAAGTGTCAAATACATATCTATGTTCCCAATGCCAATCAATAGGTGATGGGGAAAATACTGCATCATATTTATTGGATACCAATAAATCTTTAAGTGTCTGTGTAATATCGGAAGAAGTAAGCAAAGAAAAATGACGATCCATTGCACACTTTCTTATCTCTTGATCTCTAATAACTTTATTCTCCTCGCTTTGATTATATCCATATAGACTATAATACAATACATCAGCTTGATATCTATCAGAGGATATTAATGAACTACAGCCAATCCACTCGTCATCGGCATGGGGGCAAAGTATTAGTATTTTCTTTATTTGCAAATCATCAAAAGATTGATGAGATGATTCTACCAATTCTTCTTCAATGCATCTACAATACTGCCTCTTCCAAGATATCTTTTGTTTATGGTCCTGCCAAATAGAATAGCACACCCTGAATATCTTTCTCAGTATATTCATAATCTTTTATAAATGTTAAGATGCTGTACAAAAATTGCAGATAATGAATACTTCTCCTTGACAAAATCAGAGAACTTTTCATCAATTTCTTTATTATATGCCTCTATGATGGCCTCTTTAATATCAGTAATATTTGTTGAATCTATCGCAATTGCATTTTTTGAGAATCCAAATTCATCTAAGGGTAAAACATCAGTAGCCACAATGTTTGATTTAGTCATAGCACCTTCAAATATTGCATTTCCAAAAATTTCATGATGAGAAGGCAAAACAACGACCTTTGCTGCAGCATAAGCCGAAGCCATTAATGGATCAGAGTGCTTTATCCAACCTGTGAAATAACAGTTTGTACCTGCCTCTTTTTGGCATTGATCAAAATAATTAGGTGCAGAGGGGTCTGCTCCACCTACAAATACAACGGGAATGTCTGTATCCTTTAGCGCACGAATCACCGAAAGCTGATTTTTGTTTGAATCAAAACGCCCTACTTGTAACACAAAAGGTCGAGTAAGTCCTAGTTTACCCATTATCAATTCAGGATCTCCATCAAGTACCTCTTCAGAAACACCATTGGGGATTACATGAATCTTTACCGGATCTATACCATAAGCATCAACAATATAATCCTTTTCTTTACGCGTTTCAGTGATGATAGCATCTGCCATCTGCAACATAGATTGGCGGATATTTTCATTTGTCTGTAGATGAAGGTATCTACCAAATTTTATTTTGAGACGTGTTCTTTTTGCATCAGCTATAGTAACTATAGAAGAAATTACAATTTTCTTTCCAAGTTTTTTTGCCATGTACATCTGATCCATGAATTCAGCCTTCAATGCAAAATAATGAATAATGTCGTAATCCATTACCTTATCATTCCAAACATCAAATTGTTTTATCGTTAAATCTGAATCTTTTGCAGAATGAATATAGTTCATCACCTTTGAATACACACCTCCAGCTGTATTTTGGGCAAAATTATAATAGCTATTTACAAGAATCTTCATTTTAATTTCATCATTATTTTTGACAGTTTACTATTTATCGCATGTCTCTCATTCATATTTAGTCCTAACAAATATGCACAGATACATACACTAATTACACTCAACACTGAAACTAATGAGAATGAAAAGAATCCTACAGGCAATCTAAAATAAATAAATAATGGTAATATAGGAGAAACAAGTGATACTAACGAGATGTAAAAAACAACATTTTTCAAATAATCGAAATAAGAGAAATCGATATCCTTACGACTCAATGATATTCTGGCAATCTGTACTATAACGGACAAAACTATCTGAATGACAAATACTACTTCAGATTCAAAACCCATTTCAAGGAACAAATATCCTATTGGAATTACCGATAAACAAATTGACGATTCCCATATTTTGAACTTCTTTATGTTTCCAGTTGCATTATTGGCCACACTAAGAGGATTTGCTAAAGGATCTAAAATAATTGCAAGTATAATTAGTCTCAAAAATGAAGCGGTATGGTCTGGAACTTCTTTTAGCCATACACCCAATATATACTCAGCCTCAATCAATATAGGAAGAGCCATACATAAGAGTAGGTAAAATGACATCTTTGAACTTTTAAATACAAGAGCATGGAGACGCCCCTTGTCATTAGATGCGTATGCTTTTATTATCTGAGGGCTGACTGCTATTTGAAAATTTGAAACAAAATTTTTTACTACTCCCTGCACTTGAACAGAGATCCCTCGCGCTGCATTAATAGCAGGTCCAAAAAATATATTTAAGAGAATATTTATACCCTGAGAATAACATACTGTAGCTAAATTGGGCAGTATTGACCAACCTGCAAAACTTGTCATTTCTCTAAGTTGGGTAATATTCCTCATATTAATATTCCTAGATTCGCAAAACTGTTTTTTACAGTATATTTGATAGAATACCCTATCCAATAACTGAACCGCCAAAAGCAATCCTGCATAAAATACGAGTTGATCGTATCTTGTAAACATAATTATATACGCAATACCTAACTTTGCAAAAGCATAAAACAAAGATAGAAATGCAAATGTACCCATCTTTTCGTGGGCTATAACCAAAGCATTATAGGGTATACTCACTATTGAAACAATACATGCTAAAATAGAAAATTGATAAACCCAATGTGCTGCCACAAGTCGATCTGCTGGAATCACCATTTTGTTAATAAGGAACCAGAGGCCGACAGTTTCTGACAAGATTAATACAATAGCTGCAAGGAGCCAATGGATTAGACATGTAGTAGAAAAAGTTTTTTGCAATTCGTTCAGTTTTCCTTTACCTAATGCATATGTGATATATCGTTGTGTAGAGTTTCCCATTGCAGAACTCAAGAAAGTGAACATCGTAACAACACCACCTACCACATTATATAGTCCATAATCTTCTACTCCTAAGACCTCCAATACAACTCGACTGGTATATAAGGATACAGCCATTAGGATAATCATCCTGATATACAACAATATTGTATTTTTAGCTATTCGGCTATTTGCGTTAGTACTACCCATTATTATATTTTGAATAGTTTTTTACAAAAGAGACCCAATCCTTATTGTTTAAATCATAGTAAAAGATATCACGCTTTGATGGTCTTATTGAAGGTATGCGTAATTGCGTATTATGGTGTGCCTCCAATTCGTAATCAATATCGATAGTTTCAAACGAATGTTTTATTCTATCTATTATTTTCTGTCCTTTTTCAGTATTTACAATTATTACAGACTTTGCAGATTTAGGATAAAAAGCAGGATAGTATTTTTCACTATCAAAATCACCAAAAGTCAAGTCTCCAATTCTTTCACGTCGTGCATATTGGCAGTAATAACACGATTCTCTAAATGACAGTCCTTTTAGGAACGTACTATAGTAGATGTCGCTAAAACAGGATTCTCTAATATTACGACCATCAACAACAGCATTTAGCTCGTAACTTGTACGGCCTTCTTCTCTTGCCTTTCTATTTCTAAATGAATATGAACTCAATTTTCCTTTATATTGTTGGGTGATATACGTGTCCCAATACTTTGGGCTTGGAACTCCATGGCAAATTAGACTTACGGTCAGGAGTTTTTCTGTGGTGGCGGTCCCAACAAAAGAAAGTAATGCTGCCACTTGACAAGGAGTGCCAGTAAACAATACATATTTATCCATGGATAGTAGCTCTTTAACTCTAATATATACGTGTTCGATGTTGCTTTGAATATACTTACTACTTTGCATAGCAGGTATTTCATTCATTGAAGTTGCTTCAGTATGCAGACATTTGAATTTTTTGTCAAATACCGCACCAAATACATGCCCGTGAAGTTCTTTAATAAAGTAACGGGATAGAGTCACAAACGCACCTCCTGATGCACTGTTATTTAATAAAGTATCCTTAGAAAGACATGCAATTGCCTCCATTGGACGCATAAACTCCAAAGGTGTTATACTGGGACACCTCTTCGTGCATCTCCCACATTTTTTGCACCGTTGTTCATTCACTACAGGATATCTAAAACCCTCTATATCCGACCTCATCTCAATGGCACCAAAGGGACATATCTGCACACATAATCCACACCCGGTACAACTTTTCTTGTTCAAGTTCGATACGTTGTCCAATAAAGGTACTTCAGAAATTACATTCTTTCTTGAGCAACTAACTATATTTGCAAGATACTGTATAGACCTTTCTCTTTCGATTCTCAATTTTGTGTTTATCTCATCATATGTTAGTATAAAAAAATTACCATCGATAGGTTGTTCTGGATCTATATATCTTTTAGACAAACCTACCATCTGAAGAATAAATGACATCCTACCTTCATTAGACTTCCACTTATTATTCTTTGTTCGATGAACAAGAGCAAATGGTTTTTGAGAAATCAGAGAAAACATTAAGCCATGATAGGTATTGGTAATAATGAAGTTCGCATTCATGAAGAGACTAACAAATTCACGTGGTCCATACCCCATCCTGTATCCATTATCAATCTCTATCTCATTTTGCTCCATATCCATTGGAATGTACCTTATTCTAAGATTTCTATCTTTTGCTATTTTAGAAATTTCTTTTTTATGAAATCTTGACAATCCACCAAACATATAGCAAAGAATATACGGATCTTTCTCTTTTTGTACTTCAATATTTAGTTCGTTTATCCATTCATCCCTCGTTAAAAGAAGAGTTGGATCTAATGTCTGAACGGCTTTTTTAGTAGTATTCTTTTGGACATAAGAAACACCTTCTTGCTCACGACAAGAGACAATATCCATTTCCTCAATGTACTTTTTAATCAAAACACGTTGTTCTTCAGTAAGAACATTTACTCCAGTCAAACTTGGAGAGAATGAGTAGCGCTTCCCCTTATCTGCAAATTGCAAAAAATATGCCTCTAAATTCTGGCCTATTGGAGTCCACACCATATCGCTTCCTGTCACAAAACCATTGTAGCGATAGTTGGCTTCTGAAAGATCCTCATATTTGTAATATGGCTCTTGAGAAGTCTTGAAATACTCAATATGAAACTTGGAATATGCTTGATCAGTAAGTATCCTCCTCCCTCTTAACTTCACAATTCTCTTATAATGAAATAAAATATTAAAAATCATTTTGGGATTGTGGATGAGATTGTATAGACGTGAGTGTTTCTCTACAACTTTTTCATTATGTTGGTCAAAATATCGAAGAAATTCAGCATCTGCACCTAGCTCATTCAGTTTCTGCTGTAAAGCAAAAGCTTGTAAGGCTGCACCGTTGTTATGAGCTGCATAAAATGTCATTATGCCAATTTTGGGTTTATTCATAATTATTCCCTTAATTGTTAGTTCTGACAGGTGGTATTGAACCACACTGACAAAAGTTGCTAAAGTCAGCCACCTGTACTGCCAGAAATCCTTTAGTAATTCACCTTATTAATTAATTAGATATGATATACACCCTCAAGAGGGCAGATGTTGAAACAATCAAGAATTACTTTGCCCTTGATCTTGTTCCAATTTTGCTTGATGTGGTCGTGCTTAACCATAATGACAACCAAATCTACATCGGCGAGGAACTCATCGAAGTCGTCATACTGGTTTTCTGCGATCTTGTGGCCGATGAGGAAAGGATCGTAGCATTTGAGAGGACGTGCAAGGTGACGTTCCTGAAGCTCGAGCATCTGAAGGGTTGGAGACTCACGATAATCATCGACATTCTCTTTATAAGTAAGACCATAAAGACCAACTTTGCGGTTATTGTCGATATTGTTCTCCTTCATGATCTCGTGGATACGGTTGAGGACAAACTCAGGCTGACTGTCGTTGGTCTTCATAGACTCGTCAATAACCTTAGCGAGACGTGGGTAGTCGCCTACGAGGAACCAAGGATCTACAGAGATACAATGACCACCTACACCTGGACCTGGCTGAAGGATGTTTACACGTGGGTGCATGTTACAGATTTTGATGATCTCGTACACGTCCATATTGTCGTGACGGCAAATACGTGCAAGCTCATTGGCGAAAGCAATGTTGACAGCACGGAAGGTGTTCTCCACAACCTTGGTCATCTCAGCTGAACGAATGTCAGTTACAATGATTTCACCTAGGCAGAAGGATGCATAATACTCCTTTACTTTCTCGCCAATCTCCTTGGAGTCAGCGCCAATGGTACGGTTGTTGTGGAGAAGTTCGTAAACCATGTTACCCGGGATGATACGCTCAGGAGCGTGAACGAGGTTGAGGTCTTCGCCAATCTGGAAGCCGTTAGCCTCTATTACAGGACGAACGAAGTTGTCCATAGTACCGGGGCTAACAGTTGACTCGATAACCACTATGGCACCTTTCCGGCAAACTTTCATAACTTCCTTGACAGCAGCCACTACATAGCAAGCGTCTACTTTTTTCGAAAATTTGTCATAAGGAGTAGGAACACTGACGATGTACATGTCGGTCTTCTGATACTCGGTTGAAAACTTGATGCCGGCTTTCACCGCAGCATCGAAAAGTTCATCGAGACCATCCTCCTTAAAAGTGGTCTTACCTGCATTAAGGGTTGCTACAAGCTCCTTGTTGTAGTCTGTTCCAATCACTTCTACACCATGCGATGCCATCATCAATGCTGTAGGCAGACCTATATACCCCAATCCGATTACGTTTACCATAATTCCATACAATATTAAAGTTTTAATTATTATTTCTTCATTTTAGCACACATCATAACGATCAGTTTTCTTGCCTGCAAGCACATCTGCAATTCGGCGGCATGCTTGTCCGTCACCATAGGGATTAACAGCCTTACTCATTGACTCGTATGCCTTAACATCATCAAGAAGAGTACTAACCTCGTTCATAATCTTATCGTAATCAGTACCCACAAGGTGAACAGTACCACTGGAGAGAGCCTCCGGACGCTCGGTGGTGTCACGCATCACGAGTACGGGCTTCCCAAGACCCGGAGCTTCCTCTTGAATGCCACCTGAGTCGGTTAGGACAATGTTGGCTTTACTCATCAGATAAACAAACTCAAGGTACTGTAGTGGCTCGATGAAAAAGAAGTTAGGACGACTAAGATTTTCACCAAACACTTCGTGGATAGGCTTGCGCACGTTGGGATTGAGATGCATCGGATATACAAAATCAACTGTGGGATACTTCTCAGAGAGATCCTTCATGGCGGTCACCATGCGGATAAAGCCTTTACCAAAGTTCTCGCGGCGGTGACCGGTAATGAGAACAAGTTTCTTGCCATCAGCAAGACGAGTCATATCATAACCGGCTTGCGAAAGTACATTGTCCTGCTCCCTGGCGAGGGCATCGTCAGTATTCAACTTATCTATCACCATATGAAGAGCATCAATTACGGTGTTGCCTGTTACATAGATGCTACCATAAGCTTTCTCCTCCTGCAGGTTCTTTTCAGAGAGCGGAGTTGGTGAGAAATTGTAGGTAGCGATGCGACCTGTTAACTGGCGGTTCATCTCCTCTGGCCATGGAGAGTAGATGTTGTGAGTACGGAGACCGGCCTCTACGTGACCGACAGGAATCTGTGCATAGAAAGCAGCAAGGGCACCTGCAGTAGAAGTTGTAGTGTCACCATGAACGAGAACAATGTCCGGATGACACTCTTTAAACACATCACGGAGTCCAGTAAGGACGCGAGCAGTTACATCAGTAAGATCCTGACCTTGCTTCATGATGTTGAGATCATAGTCAGGCTTAACATCAAAGATGGTGAGAACCTGATCCAGCATCTCACGATGCTGGCCAGTTACACAAATGACAGTTTCGAATTCATCTTTACGCGTCTGGAATTCCTTTACAAGCGGACACATCTTGATAGCTTCGGGACGGGTACCGAAGACAAGCATAATCTTTTTCATATTTAAAATTGTATCTTTTTACAGAGGTATATTACATCTTACACCATCTTTTTTCTTTATAATAGCAGGATTACCTACTACCAGACAATTATCCGGCACATCTTTAACCACTACACACCAGCTGCTATGGTTACATTATCACCTATATTTACTCCACCTATTACGATTGCACCAGTCACAATTCG
>NZ_HF991076.1:0-752 GCF_000432295.1 Bacteroides sp. CAG:189 | reverse complement strand
TGATTTGTGTAAACAAATCTTGTGCAGAATAAAAGAATGGTTGTCTCCAATGGGTAAGTTTGTATTTGCTGTTGATACAATCGCCAATAGATGTACGGATGACAATGATTATGCGATTGCGGTTTCTGTAAAGACAAAGGAGAATTTTGAACTGGTGCTAAAGTCGAAGAACCATTACGATGAGCAAAGTCAGACCCAGCTCTCTCCCGGAATTTATGAAATGTACAGTGATACGGAATTGATTCAAAGCGAATTTATGGATTTCCAGACGCACCTTTATAAGTATGGTGAAATGGAAGAATATTTGAAAGAAGTCGGGTTTACTCAAGTCAAAACTTATTCTTCTTTTGACAAGGAAATAGCCATTAACGATCGATGTGAAATGTTTTTATTTGAATGTGGGTTGTAACAACCATAATAACAAAGTCTAAAATGATTATTCTGATTGCGGGAGATACCCATACGGGGAAGACCTTGCTGGCGCAAAGGTTATTGGAATACTATAAATACCCTTATCTGTCAATAGACCATTTGAAAATGGGGCTTATCAGAAGCGGGCAGTGTGGTCTTTCCGCTGACAGCAGCGATGCAGAACTGACGGAATATCTGTGGCCGATTGTTCGGGAAATGATAAAGACCTGTATTGAAAATTCTCAGAACCAGATTGTGGAAGGCTGCTATATTCCGTTTGGTTGGGAAAAAGATTTCTCCCTTGAAGATTTGCGACAAATCAAGTATATCTGTTTAATATT
>NZ_HF991075.1:0-34975 GCF_000432295.1 Bacteroides sp. CAG:189 | reverse complement strand
GTTATGGTTATGGAAACGAGAGTCATAGCCATAACAGAAAGCGTAAAAGCTTGAAGAATCTTTTCTCCCGTTTTTTGAAACGTTCATAAAAGCCAAATGCTTGCGACACATTTGGTAAAATAACTTTTCCACGTTTTTCAAACTCTGATTTTTTATTGATCTACGATAATAACAAATAAAGATACGAATATGGAATTACGTACAGACTATTCCGATGTTCATTTCCAGGACAATGGCAAGATTAAGTTACTCATCATTGTTGGTACACGGCCGGAGATTATCCGTCTCGCAGCAGTTATCAACAAGTGTCGTAAGTATTTTGATGTAATTCTTGCCCACACAGGTCAGAATTACGATTACAATCTCAATGGAGTATTCTTCCATGATCTCAAGCTTAAGGATCCTGAAGTTTACATGGATGCCGTGGGTGATGACCTTGGTGCAACTTGTGGCAATATTATCAACGCATCTTATAAATTGATGTTAGCAACCAAGCCTGACGCAGTTCTCGTACTTGGCGATACTAATTCTTGTCTGAGTGTAATTAGTGCGAAGCGTCTTCATATCCCGATCTTCCACATGGAAGCCGGCAACCGTTGTAAGGACGAATGTCTCCCTGAGGAGACAAATCGTCGGATCGTAGATATCATCTCCGATGTCAATATGTGCTACTCCGAGCATGCACGTCGTTACCTCGCAGAATGCGGACTCCCACGTGAACGTACATACGTCACCGGTTCCCCTATGGCAGAGGTACTTCATGAGAACCTTGCAGAGATCGAAGCATCTGATGTACACAAGCGTCTTGGTCTCGAGAAAGGTAAGTACATCCTTCTCTCTGCCCATCGTGAAGAGAATATTGATACAGAAAAGAACTTTATATCACTCTTTACCGCTATCAACAGGATGGCGGAGAAGTACGATATGCCTATTCTCTACTCTTGCCATCCACGTTCACGTAATCGTCTGGCAGTATCAGGCTTCCAACTTGACAAACGTGTCATGCAGCAGGAGCCTCTTGGATTTCATGACTATAACTGCCTTCAGATGAATGCATACTGTGTAGTGTCTGACTCCGGTACACTCCCTGAGGAGTCAAGCTTCTTCATATCTGTAGGACATCCTTTTCCTGCCGTCTGCATCCGTACTTCTACGGAGCGTCCGGAAGCCCTTGACAAAGGTTGCTTTGTTCTCTCAGGTATTGATACCAAGGGGCTTCTCCAGTCGGTTGAGCTTGCCGTAGATCTCAATACCGATGGTAATTATGGTATCCCGGTTCTTGACTATACCGATTCAATATCTACCAAAGTGGTTAAGATTATCCAGTCTTATGTAGGTGTAGTCAACAAGATGGTTTGGCGTAAAGAAGGAATATAAAAGATGAAAGTATTGGTAACCGGAGCAAAAGGCTTTGTCGGTAAGAACCTTTGTGCTCAACTCAACAACATCAAGGATGGTAAGGTAAAGTGCTATGGCAATCTGACTATCTCTGAAGTATATGAGTATGATATAGACTCAACTCCAGAGGATTTGGATGCTTGGTGTAAGGATTGTAACTTCGTCTTCAACCTTGCCGGTGTCAACCGTCCGCAAGATCCAAAGGAGTTCATGGAAGGCAACTTCGGTTTTGCTACAGTTCTCTTGAATACTCTCAAGAAGTACAAGAACAACTGTCCTGTTATGATCAGCAGTTCTATCCAAGCTACTCTTGCAGGTCGCTTCGGTACTTCGGAATATGGCAAGAGCAAGAAGGCTGGCGAGGAGCTCATGTTCCAGTATGGCAAAGAGACTGGTGCCAAGGTATTGGTTTATCGCTTCCCGAATCTCTATGGCAAGTGGTGCCGGCCTAATTACAACTCAGCTGTAGCCACTTTCTGCAACAACATCGCCAATGATCTCCCCATCACAGTCAATGATCCATCAGTAGATATGGAACTTCTTTATATCGATGACCTTGTTGAGGAAATGATTTGCGCGTTGAAAGGCGAAGAGCATCATTGCGAGTTTAATGGCGTAGAAACAGTCTTCACTTCTGATGGTCGTTACTGTGCTGCACCTGTCACCCATCACGTAAAGTTAGGTGAGATAGTCGAACTCTTGCATCAGTTTGCGGAGATGCCAAAGACTCTGATGATTCCAGAGATTCCAGCTGGTTCATTTGCAAAGCGTCTGTGCAGCACTTATCTTAGCTATCTTCCTAAGGAGAAAGCCATCTTTGACTTCAAGATGAATGTGGATCCTCGTGGCAGTTTCACCGAACTTATTCACACTCTCAACTGTGGCCAGGTAAGTATCAATATCAGTAAGCCAGGAATCACTAAAGGTGAACATTGGCATCATACTAAGTGGGAGCAGTTCATCGTAGTAAGTGGTCATGGCTTGATTCAGCTTCGCAAGGAAGGTGCGGATGAAATCTTGAACTATGAGGTAAGTGGAGATAAGATTCAAAGTGTTATCATGCTCCCCGGCTATACCCACAATATCATAAATCTGAGTGAAACTCAGGATTTGGTTACAGTAATGTACTGTAACGAAATATTTGATCCGAATCGTTCGGATACTTTCTTTGACAAAGTAGTAAAAGAATAATAAACGATAAAATCATTATATAGTATGTCAATTTTCGCAGGTAAAACCCTCATGATAACCGGTGGTACTGGTTCCTTTGGCAATGCAGTCCTCAACCGCTTCCTTCGCACTGATATTGCTGAGATTCGTATCTTCTCTCGTGATGAAAAGAAGCAAGATGACATGCGTCACGAATATCAGGTAAAATTTCCAGAGGTTGCGCATAAAATTAAGTTCTTTATTGGTGATGTCCGCAACCTCCAGTCATGTAAGAATGCAATGCCGGGAGTCGATTACATCTTTCATGCTGCTGCCCTCAAGCAGGTACCCTCTTGTGAATTCTTCCCTATGGAGGCCGTCAAGACCAATGTCATCGGTACCGATAACGTGCTGACTGCAGCCATTGAGGCAGGTGTGGGTGCTGTTATCTGTCTCTCGACTGATAAAGCTGCATATCCTATCAACGCCATGGGGATCACCAAGGCTATTGAGGAGAAGATTGCCGTTGCAAAGAGCCGCTACTCAGGCAATACCAAGATCTGTTGTACCCGTTATGGGAATGTTATGTGTTCACGTGGTTCCGTCATTCCTTTGTGGATTGACCAGATCCACAAAGGTAATCCTATTACTCTTACCGAACCAAAGATGACTCGTTTCATCATGTCCCTCGAGGAAGCAGTCGACCTCGTCCTCTTCGCTTTCGAGCACGGTCAGAATGGTGACATCCTTGTACAGAAGGCTCCTGCTTGTACCATTCGAACTCAGGCAGAGGCTGTTTGCGAACTCTTTGGTGGTAAGAAAGAAGACATCAAAGTCATTGGTATCCGTCATGGCGAGAAGATGTATGAGACACTTCTCACTAACGAGGAATGTGCCAAGGCTGAAGATATGGGCGACTTCTATCGAGTTCCTGCTGACAATCGCGGATTGAATTACGACAAATTCTTTAAGGAAGGAGAGATTGAACGCAATGTTCTCACTGAGTTCAACAGTAACAACACCCGCATGTTGACTGTTGAGGAAACAAAGACCAAAATCGCTGCTCTTGAGTACATTCAGAAAGAGTTGAGTGGCGAAGATAATTTTGTACAGTAAGAAATGAGTTGCGATAATACTCATAATAAGGCCGTTAGGTAGATACTGCCGTCTCGTTTTGCAACTTTTCAAAACGAAAGTCTCTTGGACTGCTTTTACACAACTGGTAGTACAGGTATTCTTTGAGGAAGTGGTTCAACACCACCTACCAGTACGAAAATTAGTAAAATAATGAATATTTTTTTTCAGATATCCAAATGGTATTTTTCTAAAAAGGCATTGCCTTATTGGGGAATCCTTCTGCTTGATTCTATTAATGTGATGGTAGCCGGATATGCAGCTACATACATTACTATGGGTGGGTTCACCTTTGCCCAATCGTTTTGGCCACTGACATTAGGACTACTTATATTTACTGTTCTTTATGTGGTTGCTTTCAGGTGTTTCCATACTTATACAGGTATCGTACGCTTTTCGTCTTTTGTTGACCTACAGCATGTAGCGCTTGCTACTGTTACGGGTTTGGGATTGGTAGCTCTTGCTTCATTTGGTTTAGGAAAAGTGGGTATAGAATCTATCATCATGCCCAATATGGTGGCATGTGTCCTTATGTGTGCACTCTCCACCCTTCTGCTTTGGATTGAGCGTGTGTTTGTGAAGCGACTATATGATGCATTCCGTGATGATGATAACACTAAGAAGGTTTTTATCTATGGTGTGCAGGCAGGTGGCGTAAGTCTTGCAAAGAGCATCCAAAACCAAAATCCTTTACAGTATAAGGTGGTGGGTTTTGTTACACCGGACGAAGACTTATACTCTAAATACCTCATGGGAGTCCTCGTGCGTCACGACAGTCCTCGTCTGGTAGGTCATATGCGGGAGAAGGGAGCAGAGATCCTTATTGTCAGCCCCTTGCAGGTAGATCACTTCAGTCATCGTCAGGAACTGATCAACGATCTTCTTGCACACAACATCAAGATTATGATGCTTCCTCCAGCTGAAGAGTGGGACGGTAAGTCCGATTTGTCCCATCATAATCTCCGCGAGGTGGAAATTGAAGATCTCCTGCCTCGCGAGAAAATAGAGGTCGATATGGATGCAATTGGCGCAATGTTTAATGGGAAGCGTGTGCTTATCACTGGTGCAGCAGGTAGTATTGGTTCTGAGATGGTTCGTCAGGTGGCTCCTTACAAACCGGCTGAAATGATTTTGGTAGATCAGGCTGAGACCCCTATGCACGATATCCGTCTGATGATGGCACGCCAATTCTCGGATGTTAGGAGTGAAACTGTTGTTGCCAGCATTACTGACAAGGTGTACATGGAGAAGCTTTTTTCCGAGTATCGTCCAGAATATGTCTTCCATGCTGCGGCTTACAAGCATGTTCCAATGATGGAGGATAATCCTGCACAGGCAGTCCGTAACAATGTGAACGGTACGTGTGTGATTGCTGATTTAGCTGTTAAGTACGGCACAAAGAAGTTTGTGATGATCTCTACTGATAAGGCGGTCAATCCAACCAATGTGATGGGGTGTAGCAAGCGCATTTGTGAAATCTACTGTCAGGCTCTTAATAAAGCCATTGTGGAGGGCAAAGTGAAAGGTAATACTCAATTCGTTACAACACGCTTCGGTAATGTTCTTGGTTCAAATGGTTCTGTAATCCCTCTCTTCCGTGAGCAGATAAAGAAAGGTGGTCCGCTTACTGTTACCCATCCTGATATTATCCGCTTCTTCATGCTTATTTCAGAGGCATGTAAGTTGGTACTTGAGGCAGGAACCATGGGTAAAGGAGGCGAGATTTTTGTTTTCGATATGGGTGAACCTGTTAAGATTGTGGATCTGGCAAAACGCATGATTGCCCTTTCCGGTGTCAAAGGCATTGATATCAAGTTTATCGGCCTTCGTGATGGCGAGAAACTCTATGAAGAGGTACTCAACGATGCTGAGGGCACAAAGCCTACCCATCATCCAAAGATTATGATAGCTAATGTGCGTGAGAACGACTATGAAGTTGCAAAACGAAATGAGGACGAACTCTTTGAACTCTCTTTCTCTCACGATGATATGGCTATTGTCAAGAAAATGAAGGAGATAGTACCAGAGTTCAAAAGTAAACAAAGTAAGTACGAAGTTTTGGATAAATTGATGAATTAGATCTACTAACGTATATGAAAGTATCTATTATAACTATTTCATATAAGAATGCAGTCGGTCTTGAGAAGACAATTAAGAGCATTCAAAATCAGACATATCCAGCAATCGAGCATATCGTTATTGACGGAGGTTCAGAAGATGGATCTAAAGAAATTATCGAACAATATTCAGACAAGATTGCCTATTGGGTTTCTGAGACTGATAAGGGCATATACAATGCAATGAATAAGGGGGTTGATCATGCAACTGGCGAATATTGTTTATTTATCAATTCTGGCGACTGTCTTTATTCGCCAACTGCATTGGCGAATGTGATGGCTGAACAGCCTATTGCAGATCTTGCTATTGCCAATATTATTACTGATGATGATATCAAATCATTATATTGTCCACCTGAGGAGGTTACATGTTCATACATGCTTTCAACAAGTTTACCACACCCATCTACACTAATTAAAACGGACTTAATGAAACGCCTGCGTTATGATGAGTCATACAACATTATTTCAGATTGGGCTTTTATGTTTCGTGCTTTAATACATGAGAGCTGTACTTACCAGCATATTGATAAGTTGTTGTCCGTTTTTTATTCTGGTGGCATATCTGGAGCCCAGAAAGAGAAAGAACTATCGGAACGTAAGGATTTTATTTATAAGTCTATGCCAAAACGAGTAGCGGATGAATTATTTGATGGTTATTCTTCATACTTTATTTGGGTAAAAAGCACGAAGAGTCGGGAGCAATCTTTGATAAAATTCATTATTCGCACAATACAGTGGTTTAACAGGAAACATTTTTAAATGGCGAAAGTATAATCGTCTACTTGAATACTACCAACAAAACCTCAATTGGGGAGCAGGGGCGAGAATTTTCAAAAAAATAATGGATGCTTTTCAGGAGTAACAGATGTCGGAATCATTAAAAAAAAATGTATTAACTGGAGTAATATGGCAGTATGTCCAAAAGTTAGGAACTCAAGCTGTACAGTTTATAGTCTCTATTATTCTTGCAAGATTGTTATGTCCTGAAGATTTTGGAACTATTGCTCTATTGGGGGTTTTTATTTCATTGTCAAATCTTCTTATAGACAGTGGTTTTGGAAATGCTCTAATTCAACGGAAGAACATTGATGATATTGATTGCAGTTCTGTGTTTTATTTAAATATAGGGGTTAGTCTAATTATTTATTTGATAGTCTTCCTTTGTGCTCCATTTGTGGCTTCATTCTACAAGATACCACAATTGACTATATTACTTCGAGTGTTGTCGCTCCAGATTATATTTATGGCATTTGGTTGTGTACAGCAGTCAATGCTGGTGCGGGAAATGAAGTTTAATTTGAACTTCTATATCAATATCACAGGAGCTATTTGTTCATCAATTACTGGTGTTTGTATGGCCTACACTGGTTTTGGTGTGTGGAGTATAGTATCATCTCAGTTGGTTGGACGGTTTTGCAGTCTTATAGGACTTTGGTTGTTGGTAGGTTGGAGACCCAAAGTACAGTTCTCTTTTATTCGTATTAGAGAACTTTTCAGTTATGGCTCAAAAATCCTAGTCGGTTCCATTATTATTGTTTTATACAATAATCTTTATAATATTGTGATAGGAAAACGCTATACTGCGGCGGATCTGGGTTATTATAATCGAGGCCAATTGTTACCTAATACAATAATTGATGCTGCAGCCAATTCGGTTAATGGAGTTTTGTTTCCGGCACTATCGTCTTTGCAAAATGACAAGGAACGACATAAGATGGTTATTAGACGATCAGAACGCATGATTTCTTTTGTTGTGTTCTTTCTTGCTGCAATGATGTTTGCTTTAGCTCCAAATGTTATAAGTCTGTTATTAGGAGAAAAGTGGTTACCTGCAGTACCTTTTATGCGCATTGTTTGTATAACATTAAGTATATCTCCTATTAGTGTTTTGAATCAATCAATACAAACAACTCTTGGACATAGTGATCTGTTTTTAAAAACGACAATGTGGTCAAATATAGTTGCCATAGTTTTAATTTTTACAGGTTCGTTAGTCAACCTCTATGTAATGGTCACGGCAGGTTCTTTTGCTGCTATTTCTACTCTCATAATAACGGGTAGTTACAATAATAGGCTAATTGGATATTCTGCAAGAGAGCACATTAGTGATATTGCGCCTGCAATTATTTTATCTTCAGTTACAGCAGTTGTTGTATACCTTGTAACATTGTCAGGTATAAATAATGTTCTTACTATTATTATAGGTGGCATGATAGGAATGTGTACATATTCAATATTAGCATATATCTTGAAGTTTGAGGCAATGCTATTCATAGTTGAAAATGCAAAAGCAATTTATAAGAACAAATTAATGAAATGAGAGTTCTTCAAATAAATACAACATATAATATAGGTAGTACAGGCCGTATTATGGCTGGTATTGATAAAATACTTATCGATGCCGGTATAGAATCCTATTGTGCCTTTGGCCATGGAAATCAAGTAAATGACCATCATTACAGGATTATCAATTCTTTGGGTTCTAAAATACATAATGTATGTTCACGACTAACGGATAGCCAAGGGTTACATTCTACAAACAAAACACGCAAGTTCTTGCGTTGGGTGGAATCTGTTCAGCCGGAAGTTGTGCATCTTCACAATCTTCATGGTAATTATCTAAACTATCAATTGTTGTTTGAATATCTTAAAACGAGTGAGTGTAAAGTTGTATGGACATTGCACGACTGCTGGCCATTTACAGGCCATTGTGCATATTTTGATATGGCTGGATGCAATAAATGGAAGTCAGGATGTTACAATTGCCCCCAGACTAAGTGCTATCCTTCTGCCCTTATTGACCAAAGTAAGCGAAACTTTAATCTGCGAAAGCGGTTATTTTCTGAAATAGGTAATCGATTGACTATGGTTCCTGTGTCTAATTGGCTTGCTGGTTTACTTAGAGAATCTTTCTTCTGTAATGTTAGTATTAAAACAATACATAATGGAATAAATCTTGATAATTTTAGAAGGCATTCTTTGTCATCAGATAATCCATATATTCTTGGTGTAGCAGCCCAATGGGGTGAACGTAAGGGATTAAGAGATTTCATTAAATTGCGTGATATATTAGACTCATCTATTGGAATTACCTTGGTTGGTTTAACAAAATCGCAAATACAAGGTTTGCCATCTGGCATATTAGGTATAGAACGTACTGAAAGCATCGATGCATTAGCCAAGTTGTATAGTGGAGCTATTGCCTATGTTAATATGACGTACGAAGATAATTACCCTACTGTTAATTTGGAGGCAGAAGCATGCGGAACTCCAGTTGTTACGTATCGCACAGGTGGAAGTCCGGAGTCAGTACCCGTGAATATGGGAATTATTGTTGAACAAGGAGATGTACAGGGGGTAAATGATGCCATTAGAGATATTTTGAGATCACCTGAACTATTTGATGCGAATCACATTATTGAACGTTCTAAAGAGTTACATAATGAGAATGCTTGTTTTTTGTCTTATCTGAAATTGTACACTAAAGTATGGGAATGACGCCTTATTATATTATGCTACTTTTTATTTTGGCATGTGTTTTTACATATAGAGATAATATGCCAGATAAAAATAAAAATCGACTTTTGATAATCTCTCTGCTTCCTATGTTTTGTTTATTGGCTTTTAAGTCGGAGACTATGGGAGCAGATACTTCTACTTATTCAAGGATGTTTGTAGAAGCGGGTGATAACTTGAATTTTGAAAGTAGAATTGAGTTAGGTTATCAGTATACAGTTATTTTGTTAAATCGTTTTTTCGGATCATCACAGTCACTTTATATTTTTTCTGCTTTAGTTATTTGCAGTTCTCTTTATATTTTTATAAAGAGAACTGCAAATAACTATCCTTTGGCTTTATACTTTTTTGCGACAATGGGTTTCTTTCAGTTTTCCATGTCGGGTATTAGGCAGGCACTATCTATTGCTATCATACTCTTTTCGTTTCCTTTTATCCAGAAAAAAAGAAGACTATACTTTTTGGCCATAATTGCATTCGCATTTCTATTTCATAAATCAGCTTTTTTTTTCATTCCAATGTATTGGATAATGAATATGCAAGTGAATAAGAAAAATTTGACTTACATGGTATTGGGTATGGTTAGTGTATATTTCCTAGCAGAACCATTTATGCTAACAGCTGCTGATATGCTTAATTACGATTACGGAATAGAGAGTACGGGCAATGGGTATATCTTTATGTTCATTGTTCTTTTGATTACAATCCTTTGTTATAGGAATAGAGATGTACTTATGGATATAAAAAAAACGAACTCATATCTTATTAATGCTAATTATGCATCTTTAGTTTTGTGGATCATTAGACTTATAAGTAGAACAGCGGAGAGATTGTCACTATTTTTTATGCCATATACGTACGTGGCTTTAGAACAGTATTTGAGCTCAAGACCAGCTAATAATAAGAAGCTCTATATTATGATAGCTGTACTTATTGCTGGCTATCTTTTTGTTCATCGTATGGCTCCATCTGAAGATTTTAATAATTTTACATTCTACTGGCAGCAATGACTATAGTTTTTGTTTCTAATTTCTTTAATCATCATGAGAAGTTCTTTTGTGATGAGTTGAATAAGATGGGTGGTGTTGAATTTCATTTCATCCAGACAGTCCAGATGAATGAGGAGCGCGTTAAACTTGGTTGGGGTATCGATATAACAACCATTCCATATTGTATTTGTTCATACGGCTATAATGGCGAGCACGAAAATGCGTTGAAACTCTGTGAAGAAGCTGATGTGGTTATTCTTGGAAGTGCTCCATACGAGTTTATTGCAGAAAGAGTAAAGCAGAATAGGTTGACTTTCTTCTATGCTGAACGTCTATTTCGCAATGGTCTATGGCATATGTTCTATCCACCAACTTTCTTTACTGTACTAAAGCGCTTTATACTTCCTGGTCGAAAAAGTAATTTTTATCTACTTTGTGCTAGTGGTTATACGGCAATAGATACTGCAAATATCTTTGCTTTTAATAATCACCGATTCAAATGGGGACATTTCATCGAGGTAGCGTATCCTGAAGGGCGTAAACAGAAAGTAGATGATGGTAGGCTACATCTTCTTTGGGCTGGTCGCTTCCTGGAATTAAAACACCCTGATTATCCAATACGTATTGCAAATACTCTTAAACAAAAGAATATCTCTTTTGTATTGGACATTATTGGATCCGGAGAACAGGAAGTAAATATGCGCAAACTGATTTCTGACTTCAAGTTGGAAGATCATGTAGTAATACATGGTACTATGAGGCCAACCGAAGTACGGCAGTATATGGAGAAAGCTGATATCTATATGTTCACTTCTGATTTTAATGAGGGTTGGGGTGCTGTTCTTGGCGAATCTATGGTATCAGGATGTGCTGTGGTTACTAGTCATGGGATAGGTGCTACACCATTCCTTGTTCAGCATGACGTGAATGGTTTAGTGTACGAAACTGCCAACTACGGATCATTTGAACGAAATGTATTGAAGTTGATAAATTCAAAGGAATTGCGTACACGTCTTTCAAAAAGAGCTATTGAAACGATGTTGAAAATATGGAATCCAAAGGTAGGCGCAGAAAGATTCTACTCGCTTGCTGAAAATATTCTTACTCATGGCGTACCGATCTTTTATGATCAGGGGCCTATTAGCAAGGCGGAAGTTTTACATAATAATTGGTTTAAAGATGATACAATCTAAAAAAGAATATCTATATTATCTCGAATGTGACAAAATAGCCATGCGTAGGACGAGAAAACATCCTGCGTACAAACATGATATTATCTGGACTTTTGAGCGACTTCTCCGAAAATGCGAGTATTATGAGAACTGCAAGCATGATATCTTCAGCAAGTTCTATGGAAAGTTTTTGAAACTGCAATATGTAAATCTAAGTCACAAGCTTGGTTTCTCCATTGGTTTTAATACATGTGGTCCTGGTCTTTGCATTGAGCATTATGGTAATGTGGTAATCAATCAGCATGCAAAGATTGGTTGTAACTGTCACATTATTGGTAGCATGGTTATTGGTGCCACTGAAGATGATAAGTTTCCTATAATTGGGAACAATGTATTTATTGGCTTTGGTGCTGCCATCATCGGTAATGTTACCATTGCAGATGGTGTCGCAATAGGCGCCAATGCTGTAGTGTCAAAAGATATTCTTACCCCTAATGTTTCTGTCGGTGGAGTCCCTGCAAAGGTGATCTCACAAAGAGGCTCAGAGGGTTATTTAATTAAAGCAACAGAAATAGTAGTTAAATGAACGAGATTAAGAAACTTTTGAAACCATTATATCATTGGTTCGTACGTTTATCCAAGTGGAAACGAAGAATAGGTTTAAAGTGTACTGACTTTACAATAATCAGTAATAATTGTACTGGTGGTTATATATATCAATATTTTGGCATACCTTACAAGACGCCTACAGAAGGCTTGTATTTTACAACAGAGGATTATCTAAAGTTGCTTGAACGTCCTGAGTATTATTTCAAACACGAAGTAAAACTTGTCGATTCGCAGCGATCTACTCTTGCTAAAATGGGGGGAGACATCTGCTATCCTGTAGGTCTTATAGATGATGTTGAGGTTTATTTTATGCATTACCCCGACCCTGAGGAGGCGTTAAGCAAGTGGTATAGACGTGCTTCTCGTATGAATTTTAAGAAACTTTTCTTCCTGCTTACTGAAACAGAATTAACAACAGAAGATCATATTAAGAGATTTAGTAATTTGATCGGTGGTAAATTGTTGAATGATAGTGTAATAATGGGTATTTGTATGATGCGGAAAGACAGAAACTTAGACCATACGCTTTATGTGCCTGATATACCTAAAGACGAAACTAATGGTAATGCTGCATGGCGCCCAGAGATAATCATCAATAGCGTAAACTGGAAGAAAATCTTCAATGAATTATGAACGATCCTTTAATTTCGGTTATTGTTGCAATATATAATGTGGAGCAGTATCTCCCTAAGTGTATAGAAAGTATTCTTAACCAGACATATAAGAATCTTGAGCTTATCCTCGTAATAGACGGCTCACCTGATAATTCTTTGACTATTTGCAATGCCTATGCTACACGTGACAAAAGAGTAATTGTAGTGGAAAAGGAGAATGGTGGTCAGGCTACAGCTCGCAACAAAGCCTTGGATATAGCTAAGGGCGAGTACATCGGCTTTATAGATGGTGATGATTGGATAGAAACAAATATGTATCAGGACTTGTACGACACTATGGTAAATGGGGCTGCTGATATGGTACAATGTGGTTGGTATAAGGTAGAACCATCAGGCGTAAAAGAATGTCCTTATCCAGAATGTTTTAAAGAAATCTATACATCGGATGAAGGACTTGACGAACTGATTTCTTCACAAGGAGGTCACTTGAATACAAGTGTATGCTGTAAGTTGTTTAAGAGTGAAGTAGCTCAACATTTCCGTTTCTCTCCAGTACGTGCATACGAGGATGATGAATATATATTCAAGACAGTATCCTTTGCTAAGAAAATTATCTGTATTAATACACCATTGTATGACTATTTGAATCGTGAGAACAGCACTATGACCTCAAAATTCAACATGAATAAGATTGCATTGGTCACAATCCAG
This sequence comes from Bacteroides sp. CAG:189, assembly GCF_000432295.1. NCBI lineage: Bacteria > Pseudomonadati > Bacteroidota > Bacteroidia > Bacteroidales > Bacteroidaceae > Bacteroides > Bacteroides sp. CAG:189. The sequence continues at coordinate 21,563 of NZ_HF991075.1, read as the reverse complement.
AAGAATATTTGTGAACTGTTAAAAACTAGATATCCTAAACGTTTTCGAGAGGTACAGAAAACATTATGCTCTAAGCAATTCTTTATTCTAAGTTGTTTACTTAACAATCCACAATTAAAAGGAGCCAAAGAAGAAGCATATAAGCTCAAGTCAAGTATCATTTCTTCTTATGGCGAATATATGCAAAATCCCAATATGGGCTTGAATAAAGTAATGCTAATACTTATGAAATATACGCCTCAGATTGTGTGGAGTAAGATTTTAAAAATGAAATTCGCATAAAAGGTGGATATCTTGATAATATCCGATGCCTCTGGAGTGATGGCAAAAGTTCTAGTAATACTTTTTCTATTCTAGGAAGATTCTACCTCAGAATGAAAACAGCTCTACTTATTACTACGTTTCTTCTTTCAATTTACTTAGGAATATATTTATAGTTTGGAGCATAGGTAATGTATTGGTGGTTACTTAACTGACCAAAGGGTCATCGACTCATGCGTCTTTAGTGGTGTTACAACTGCACTCTCAATTGATACTATTCGTAAGGGTGTTGTTGGTGGTGTTCGTTTTAATGATGTATACAGGGAATCGGAGTATTGCATTGCTCGTACAAGTAGATGGTCTGCGGAAATTCTGCAGTTTTAAATACATTCAGCCTAATAAGTTTGGTATTCAGAAATATATTAAAAAATATAAAAGAGAATACTCGTATTATTTGTAAGCGTCCAAAATAACGTATTGTTCAAAATTATAATAAAACGACTCTCGCTGCTGTAATCAAAATATAAAAAACATTTGTGTATCAACAGTGATTTGGTAGTAGGATACCCAGTGTGCGTCCGTTACATACCATACATTGACATCAACCTGTCGCATGAATGGGATACTAGCACTTGACTACCTAAAGAAATTTTCCGGGAGACTGTTAAGAGGTGAAAGGACTATGAAAATCTTCTGCCAATGACTATCGGAATTAATACTAACAATATTAAAGAACAACGCCAATTCTTGATTAATTTAAGAGGAAACCACCATTTGGTGGGTTCCCCTATATCATACGTCAAAATTGGGCACTTACCAAACCCCTATCTCAAATCATTAGATGAGAAATTCAAAACAGTTTCTAATAATTTGAAAAATTGATATAATGGCAATAGATTTAATGTATATAACCAATCGCCCTGAGATTGCTCGGATTGCAGAAAAAGCTGACGTTGATAGGATTTTTATTGATATGGAATATATTGGTAAGGGACTGAGACAGGGTGGTATGGATACTGTTCAGAATCATCATACAATAGATGATATTCGAACAATTAGAAAATGTGTGACTAAGTCAAAGATCCAAGTTCGTATTAACCCTATTCATGAGGCTATATATGATTATTTCGATACCGAAGATGAAGTGCATGCAGCTGTTGATGCTGGTGCTGATGTGTTGATGTTGCCTATGTATAGGACGGTAGCAGACGTAGAACGCTTTGTGAAAGCTGTGAATGGTAAGGCAACGACTTTGTTGTTGGCTGAAACAATAGAAGCAGCTGACATAATGCAGGAGGTTGTTAAGATAACGGAGGTAGATGAGATACATTTAGGTTTGAATGACATGCATTTGGCTAAGGGTATGAAGTTTATGTTCGAATTGTTAGCAGATGGTACTGTGGATGAGTTGTGTAATATTATCAAACCATCAGGTAAGAAATATGGTTTTGGGGGTATAGCTCGTTTGGGTTATGGCACATTACCTGCAGAGAAAATAATCATGGATCATTATCGAATTGGTTCTACTATGGCTATTCTGTCTCGCTCGTTCTGTAATGTTGATAAAATAGAACACATTGATGAAATCCGGGATATATTTACCTGTGAAGTGGCTCGTATACGAGAGGCAGAGAAAGAGTACGCTAAGTTTTCGATGGAAGATTTTGATGCAAACCATCAAGCAGTTATAAAGTTGGTTAATCAGATAAAATCTACATTGTAGGTATGGAGAAGAAAATTAAAATATGTGCTTTGACCACCATATCCAAAACTATGGATTGGTTCATTGTGGATAGTATGCGCAATTTTGCAAAGAATGGATACGAGGTAACTCTTGTTTGTAATATGGAAGACGGGTTTGTTGAGCGAAATCAAGATTATGCCAAATGTATCAATCTGCCGATGCGTAGAGGTGTAAGTTTAGGTGATCTTATTAAGATGCCTTGGAGGTTGTATAAGCTATTCAAACGCGAAAAATATGATGTAATTTACTATACAACTCCCAATGTGTCATTGTATGCATCTATTGCAGGTTGGTTAGCCAATATAAAGTGCCGTTTCTATAATCAATGTGGTTTACGTTATGTCTCTTTTGAAGGGAAAAAGAGAACTATCTTCAAGATAATTGAGAAATTTACGTGTAAGTTATCGACAACGGTAAGAGAGCAAAGCCCGATGAATATGCAATTCGTTATTGATGAAGGCTTGTGTCCTGCAGAGAAAATATCTGTTGTGGGCATTGGGGGGACGACTGGCGTATCACTCCAGCAGGTAGACAGTTTTGATAAAGTGGAAGCCAAGAAGTTTTTGCGAGATAGATATGGTATTCCTCAGAATGGTTTCTTGTTTGGATATGTGGGGCGAGTAAATGCGGATAAGGGGATTAACGAACTTATTGTCGCTTTTTGTGAATTACAAAAGAAGTATGATGACATATATCTTGTTTTAGTGGGCATGGTAGATGATACTAATCCTATTAGGTTTGAGAATATGCAAATTGTGAAGGAGAACAGTCACATATTTCTTACGGGTAATGTACCACCTTCTGAAGTATATCCACATATGTCGATGTTTGATGCATTAACACATCCAACCTATCGAGAAGGATTTGGAAAAGTGCTTCAGGAGGCGATGGGTGTGAAATTACCAATTATTACGACAAATGTTCCTGGCCCATCAGAAGTTGTTGAGAATGGCGTATCTGGTATTCTTGTGAAAGACCACGATGCCGAAGACCTTGCTGAGAAGATGGAGTTAATATATAATAATAAGGAAATTCGTGAAGCGTTGGCTGCTGCGGGTAGAATACGGGCTGAAATGTATTTCGACCGGCCTATTATGCTTAAAAATATTTTAGAAGACATGAATAAAACTCTTAACGTAAAATAAGTATATGGAAGAATTTAAACTACCCAAGGTACTTGCTATTTCGATAAGCACATGGCACAAAGATAGTGGTATTCATACTCAGACGGATTTGTTTAAGTATTGGGATCCTAATCGGGTAGCCCATATTTATACCCGCTCGAATTATCCTGACACACCTGTCTGTAATAAGTTCTTTCAGATTGCAGAGAATGGTATTATTCGTAGTGTATTGAATAGGAAACCAGTAGGTAAAGAGGTTTTCAATGGCCAGAAAGCAGAGAATGCTGCAGATGATAAAGCGATTCAGAGTGAAAGAAAACTGTACGATTATGCTCATAAGGAGAAAAACTGGTTTCTGACATGTGTTCGTGAGTTGGTATGGAAATTAGGTAATTGGAAGACAAAGGCTCTTTTGGATTATGTAAAGGAGGTAAATCCTGATGTGTATTTCATTCCAATCTATGGTGTGGCATATATGGCTTGGTTACAGTTATATGTCATTAAGAAATTTCCTCGTCCTTATGTTTGTTTTATAACAGATGATAACTATTCATATATGGCTTGTGGGAAGAACCCATGGGCATGGTTACATAGATATATTTTGAGAAAGGGTGTTAAAAAATTGGCCGAAAATTGTAATGAGATCTTTGTAATAACAAAGACGGAAGCAAAAGATACGGATGACAATTTTGGGACCAAGAGTGTTGTCTTGACTAAGGGTATTGATTATTCAAAGTTGAAATTTGACGATAGAAAGCCTCATACTCCTATAAAAATGGTTTATACAGGTAACCTGCTTATTGGTAGAGCTGCTTCGTTGATTGAAATATCTAAGGCTTTGGCTAATATAAACAAGGATGGAGTGAAAGTGACTTTTGATATTTATACACCTACCATATTGGATGACGAGATAACGAAGATCCTCAATGCCAATGGTTGTACAAAACATGCTCCAGTACCTAAAGAACAAGTAGTACAGATACAAAAGGATGCGGACATTGTAGTATTCGTAGAGTCTTTGGAGAAGGAGCATCGATATGATGCTCGTTTGTCATTTTCAACAAAACTGACTGACTACTTTGCAAGTGGTAAGTGTATTTTTGCTATTGGTGACAAAATTATTGCTCCTATCCAGTATTTGGAAGAATATGACTGTGCCATTGTTTCTACTGATTATAGGCAGATTGAGGGGCAGTTGAGGCAGTTAATTGACAGTCCAGACATGATTGTAGAATATGGTAGAAAGGCTTTTGAGACAGGGCGGATGAATCATGAGGAAACTAAGGTAAGGAAAACATTTGTAGAAACGTTATGTAAAGCTGCAAAAAATAAGAGGTAATGAAGATAAAGTATTTTGAAGAGAAAAATACGATTATTAGTGAATTGAAAGCCGTTGGCGTATCGGAGGAACAAGCGGAGGTTGTGGCAGACTGTTTTGTTACTGCTGATGAGTATGGGGTTACTTCCCATGGCATTAATGTGTTACAGGCACATGTAGATAAGGTGAAGAGAGGCGGATATAATCTGAATCCATCATTAAAGATTGTTCGACAGTCACCAGCCTTTGCAGTAGTAGATGGTGATAATGGTTTTGGACCTGTAAGTGCAGATTATTGCATGAACCTTGCTGTGGAACGTGCTAAAAAGGTGGGCGTGTTTCAGGTATTCAGTAAGAACAACAATACCGTAGGACCAGCTTTCTATTATCCGTTGAAGGCGGCAGAGCAAGGGTGTATAGGTATCTTGTTTTCGAATAGTCCTGCACAGATGGCTCCATTTGGAGGTAAGGAGAAGCTGTTAGGTACAAATCCGTTCTCGGCGGTTATTCCCGTTCCAGGGTATGATCCTATAATAGTGGATATGGCGACTAGTGTGGTGGCTAAGAGTAAGTTTAAGCAGTACAAAGAAGCTGGCAAAAGGTTGCCAGATGGGTGGGCATTGGATGAGGATGGTAAGCCTACCAATGATCCTGATGAAGGAATGAAAGGATTGGTATTGCCAATGGCTGGTTTTAAAGGTTATAGCATTGCTATGTTGATAGATTTGATTTCTGGGCTTGTATCCGGTGCGGCTTATCTGAATAATGTGGGTAGGTTCTATTCTGTCGATAATAAAAGAATGAATGTGGGTTTTTGTTGTATAGCCATAGATCCAAAAGTTGTTTTGGGCGAGGAGTATGCATCGGCTATTGCAGAATATGTTGCCACTGTGCGTAATTCAAAACGTAGTGGTGAAGGACCTGTCTGCGTGCCAGGAGACGATCGGCTCACATTCTATAAGAATAATATGTAATATCATGTCTTGTAACTATATAGTAGAGTAGTTTTTCGTATTAGTTTGTACAAGGTATTTGAGATGTGGATTTTTTCAAAATCAAAGCTGGTTGATTCGTGATCATTCAGTTGATCAAGTATTTTTATGGTAATTGTATTTGAGCGTTTTGACAGGTAGGCACTCGATCGCTTTTTAGTATATTTGTATGGATATAACAGATGAAAAATCAAAGCTTCTTGTGGAATTATTACCGGGGATGATTGCGAACTTATCCGTTACAAAACGCTTGATAGTTCTATCGTAGACGGTTATTTTCCTTGTGATGGAGCACCTGAGGTTATTGATATAAGTTCTTGGAACCCATGCTTCGAGTTGCTTTTGGGCTTATCTTGCTTTCTACAAGTAGGCGCTTGATATCCCTCTCTTTCGTGAATTGGTACGTGTGATAGATGAACAGATGCAGGGTGTTTTTGCTTTTCAATATTTTAAGATGTTTTTCTCGGAGATAGTAAATGTATGTAGAGATTATGAGCATCTTTTTCCAATGACTATCGGACAGGGTAATAATAGACATTAAAAATCAACTCCTTTTTGGACTTATTTAGTGGATGATCACTTTCTGGTAGCTTTCCCCTATGTGATATGTCAAAATTGATTGCTAAAAGATAGAAGAGGGTGTACATGAGGTTCACCTGATTGGGGGCAATACAATATAGTTGAATTGCACAGGATGAAGACGTTAAAGCTGTTGTCGGGATACTCTAAGGCTCACTTCTAAGGTCGCGGGTTATACAACGAAAAGGATTTGACCAACATGGTACTTTTCTTGAATTGTGTGAAGTTGATTGGAAAGAATAGTTACTTGATAAACAATATAGAATTATGAATATATACGTTACTTATGCGATTATTTTTGTGTTGCTCCTTGTTTTTGAACTTTTGTACTTCAATATTGCCGAGAAGTTTAATATTGTCGACAAGCCGAATAAGAGGTCGAGTCATTCAACTATTGTGCTGAGAGGTGGTGGTATCATCTTTGCGCTTTCGACACTGGTTTGGATTGGCTTACAGGTTGCTCATGGCGATTGGAATGTAGTGGCTGCCTATTGGCCATTCCTTGTAGGGCTGATGTTGGTGACTGGAATGTCATTTGTGGATGATATCATTTCGCTTCCGGATAGCGTACGATTGATAGGACAGTTCTCGGCTGCTGCTTTGGTTTTCTATCAACTGGGCATGTTGAGTAGTGAGTGGTTTGGGGAATATGGCTTGTTTTTCGGGGGGCTGTTTATTCTGCTGGCTCTCATTATATATGTAGGTGCGACAAATGTCATCAACTTTATGGATGGCATCAATGGTATCACAGCTGGTTATGCGCTTGTTGTATTGGTATCACTGGCGTTAATTAATGGTAAAAACTTGTTCTTTCCTCGTTCGTTGATAGCTGTGGTTATCCTGTCGGTACTGGTGTTTTGCTTGTTCAACTTTCGGCCGAAAGGTAAAGCTAAGTGTTTTGCAGGTGATGTGGGTAGTATTGGTATCGCATTTATCATGCTCTTTCTTATTGGTAAGGTAATTATTGCTATGGGGGATTTTACATACCTCATATTTTTGTTAGTCTATGGTGTGGATGGTGTACTGACTATCTGCCATCGAATCATGTTACATGAAAATTTGGGTGAGGCACACAGAAAACATGTATATCAGTTAATGTGTAATGAATTGAAGATAGGTCATGTTAAGGTAAGTCTGTTGTACATGTTTATACAGCTTGTTATTAGTCTGGGATTTATTTATATATGTCCTAATACCGTATGCTGTCATTGGATGTATTTGATCGGAGCCACAGTAGTTTTGGCTATTGCTTATGTGTTGTTCAAGAAGAAGTACTATCATTTGCATGAGGAGTATCTTACTTCACTTAAAAAGTAAGAAAAATTATGATTCAGCTTGCTAAAGCATTGATAAAGGATTTATTCGACAAAGTTGTTGTTTCAGATCGTAAACGTATGAACTGTTCAGATAGCACCGCTTATAAAGCAACTTTCTGGGCGTTGTTATTTTACGGAGGAGAAGCGTGTTAGGATTATTCGCAACCTACAACAAATTCTGTCATACGGAAGTGTAAAGGTTACTTTAGTTTGTTACAATTGGTACGTGATGAAATGAATGAGAACCCGTTTGATGGTAAAATTTCTATATATTCTTTACCAAGAATTTATAAGTCGTTTCAACAGTATGGCTGTGATTGAAACCATCATAAAAATAAGTAAAAAAAACATTCTCGATAATTATCTCATGATTAGTAACTTATGCACTCGAAGGTGGTTAATTGCTTTGAGGCGTTATGTAGGATGTTTACGTTAAACATTGAATTCGTTCAATGCTTTCTTCCTTACTAATAAAGATTTAGATGACGTAAGGAATGCCGGATTATTCTGATGCGAATCATAGTAATTCTGCTTAATATTATTGTTTGTTTGTGCGGTCCTCCTTATATGAAGTCAGGTGTGGCTCAATTTTAAGGAGGACCTTTTCTTGAAAATTTAGTAATTCTTTTGAATATAGTACTACATTTTTCATCTCAAGTGTAGTTGTAGCCAGATTTCCCCATTGTTAATGAGGAGAAGTCTGGCTCTTTTTATGATTCCTATTAATGTATGTGCATTTATAAATCATTAATTAATAATACATTATAACTTTTCTGGGAAAAACTGCCTTACAGCTCTTCTTTTCTTTTGCCATTTATTAATAAACCTCCATCTTTGCACTGTTGATCAGCAAAATATGTGAATGAAAAAAACGATTAGTAACATTAAACGGAGGAATTAATTATGCCTTTATTTTACAAAGCGGTGCAATCACCGATAGCAAACAAAACAGGAGCCAAATTGTGGCATCTGAATCTGGTGAAGGCCGGAGGTACAGTAGCTACCCAGCAATTGGCTGAGGTAATAGCAGAGAAGTCATCCCTTACAGCAGGTGATGTGCAGAACGTGGTGCGCAACCTTATGTCTGTGATGCGTGAATATCTTTTGAACAGCCGTTCGGTACGTCTGGACGGTCTGGGTACGTTTACGATGAAAGCCTGCACAAGAGGGAAGGGGGTGGAAAGTGCCGATAAGGTAAGTCCGAATCAGATCACTGCTCTTAAATGTCGGTTTACTCCCGAATATACACGCCCGGCTGCCATTGGCACGACAAGGGCTTTGACGCAAGGAGTACAGTTTCTGCATGCCGATTTATTGAAAAATGACACTTCGGAAGAAGGACCGTCGGGAGGCGGTAGCGGAGAAGGAGAAGATCCGGCAGCTTGATGAAGTGACCGGCTGATGATTGAGAGTCGGAAATGACATGATTAAAGATTGAAAATGTACGTTTAAGGATTGACTGCGCAGTATCCGATTTTTTTACAAGTAATAAACAACTAACGAATAAATAATATGAAGAAAACGATTTGGGATACAATTCTGAAAGTAGTGATAGCCGTGGCCAGTGCTTTGGCTGGTGTATTTGGCGGACAAGCTTTAATGGCTTAATAAATATTTTAAAGTAGAATAACTCTGGAGTCTCCCGATCGTTGCATGACGAATCGGGAGATTTTTGTTATAGGTGATAGAGGATATGGGTTGTTCTATTCCGGTTGACATCGCTTTGAAACATGTGTTACAGAAAAAAGCTGTTTATCTGAGCGTATTTTTTGCATAGTTATGAATTAAATCTTAGATGGATGTAAATCTGTTGAAAATAAAGAGGATACAAACAAAAATGGACAATTTGACACAACCTTTGGACTAAGTGGTATATGCGGTTACCCGATTTATTTTTAAGACGTGTACAAAGAGGTGCGCGTCTTTTATTTATGTTCGGATTGCATACCGGTTTAATACGTGCCGTAGCAGGTATATGACTTGGCACACGGCTCTAAAGCTTGCAGTAGCAATGAAGAGAAAATTTTACAGGAACTGAAGAATCAGGGTATCTTTGATAGGATCGAATTCTTTATTTCTTCTCTTTTCCCATAATTTTGTCTATGATCAGCGCGATGGCACCATCACCCGTTACGTTGCAGGCTGTACCGAAACTATCCATTGCGATGTATAATGCAATCATCAATGCTTGCGCAGATTCATCAAAACCTAACATCGACTGTAGGATGCCTAAAGAGGCCATAATGGCACCGCCCGGAACACCCGGAGCAGCTATCATGGTGATGCCCAACATAAAGATGAATCCGGAGAAGAGGGAAAAATCGAAGGGCATACCTTGCATTATCATCAAGGCAAGTGCACAGGCTACAATTTTCAGTGTACTGCCGGAAAGATGAATGGTGGCACAAAGGGGGATGACGAAACCGGCAATATCGGCTGATACTCCGTTTTTTTTAGTTTGTTCCAATGTGACAGGGATAGTGGCAGCTGATGACTGGGTACCTAATGCCGTAAAATAGGCGGGTAACATTCGGGTTAATAACTTGAAGGGATTGCGTTGAACGAACAAAGCAGCGATGCAATATTGGAAAATCAGTAAAAAGACATGCAAGACGAAAATGACTCCTATGATCTTGATGAACACCATCAGAATGGAGAAGACTTGCCCGGAGTGTGTCATGTTAAGAAAAATGCCAAAAATATAGAGAGGTAACAAGGGGAGGATAACGGCACTGATCATGCGGACAATGATCTCTTGAAAATCGCGTGCGGCATTTTTTAAGGAGTCGCTATGCAGGGTGGCTAATCCGAGTCCTAACGTAAAAGCAAGTATAAGTGAGGTCATTACGTTCATTAACGGTGGGATGGAGATGGAAAAGAAAGGCAGGATGCCTTGTGCTTCACTGATTTCTTCGAGCGGCCTGCCCGGTTCTATTAAAGACGGAAATAAGGTGGCACCGGTGAAATAAGAGAGGAAACCGGAGAATAAGGTTGCACCATAGGCTATCAGTGCAGTGACAAGCAGCATTTTACCGGCTTCTTTGCCAATGTCGGCAATGGCAACGGTGACGAGCCCCAGAATGATAAGTGGAATAGAGAAATTAAGGAATTCACTGAAGATGCCGTTGAACGTTACAAATATACGAACCAGCGAAGCTGGAAAGAAATGTCCGACTGCGATTCCTAACAAAATGGCAATAATTATACGGGGCAACAGGCCGATATGGATTTTCTTCATAATCGAAACTTAATTTATTTGCTACAAAAGTAGCATTTTTTCTGTAAATAGACGAACAAATTCTTCTTGTGCGTGTTATATGAATAAACAAGTAAATAGATAAATATTACAATTATGTCAATACAGAATAAAACGGATGTTGGGCTAATAGGATTGGCTGTAATGGGTGAAAATTTAGCCTTAAACATGGCAAGTAAGGGATGGAAAGTTTCGGTGTACAACCGTACGGTGCCGGGAGTAGAAGAAGGGGTAGTGGAGCGTTTTATCAATGGACGGGCCAAGGGCTTGAATATTGAAGGATTTACGGATATTGCCGATTTTGTCAACTCTATCGCCTTACCTCGTAAAATAATGATGATGGTTCGTGCAGGAAGTGCTGTAGATGAACTTATGGAACAACTTTTCCCTTTACTTTCTCCGGGTGATATCTTGATTGATGGCGGTAATTCTAATTTTGAAGATACAAACCGTCGTGTAACGTTGGCTGAATCGAAAGGTTTTCTTTTCGTGGGTAGCGGTGTGTCGGGTGGTGAAGAAGGAGCCTTGAATGGTGCTTCCATTATGCCCGGCGGTTCGGTGGCTGCCTGGCCGGAGGTTAAGCCTATTTTACAGAGTATAGCAGCAAAGGCTCCCGACGGAACGCCTTGTTGTGAGTGGATCGGCCCGGCAGGTTCGGGGCATTTTGTGAAAATGATACATAATGGCATTGAATATGGAGATATGCAGCTTATTGCCGAAGCATATTGGGTGATGAAGAACTTGCTTGATCTGACCAATGAAGATATGGCGGATGTTTTCTCCCGTTGGAATGAAGGGAAGCTTCGCAGTTATCTGATAGAAATTACAGCGAACATCTTGCGCCACAAAGATAAGGCAGGAGGCTATTTGCTGGATAAAATTCTGGATGCTGCCGGGCAGAAAGGTACGGGAAAATGGTCTGTTATTAATGCTATGGAGTTAGGGATGCCGTTGGGGCTGATTGCTACGGCGGTATTTGAGCGTAGTTTGTCGGCACAAAAAGATTTGCATGAGGCTGCTTCACGTCAGTTCCAGTGTAAACATTCGCTGGCAGTTTATAATAAACCGGAAATGATAAAGGACATTTTTGCTGCATTGTATGCATCTAAACTGGTATCGTATGCACAAGGATTTGCGGTGTTACAGCGCGCTTCCGATGCTTTCGGGTGGAAACTCGATCTGGCGTCTATTGCTCGTATGTGGCGTGGCGGATGCATCATCCGTAGTGTTTTCCTGAACGATATTGCCGCCGCTTTTGAAGCGAAAGATAAGCCGAAACATCTGTTGTTGGCACCATATTTCCGTGATGAAATTAAGGAGTTGCTACCCGGATGGAAAAATCTGGTGGCACAAGCAATGCGTGAGGAACTTCCGGTTCCGGCATTCTCTTCGGCATTGAACTATTTCTACTCATTGGTGTCTGCTAATTTGCCTGCGAATATGATTCAGGCGCAGCGCGATTATTTTGGCGCTCATACCTTTGAACGAAAAGATGAACTCCGGGGCCAATTCTTCCATGAAAATTGGACGGGACACGGTGGTGATACGAAGTCGGGTACTTACAACAATTAGTGATAAGTGGTTTAGTGATTAGTGATAAAAATAGAAATGATGGATAAATTCGTAATGATAATATTTGGAGCTTCGGGCGATCTTACCAAACGTAAATTGATGCCTGCTCTATATTCCTTATACAGGGACAAGCGTCTAAAAGGAGGTTTTTCTGTAATAGGAGTGGGACGTACCGTTTACTCGGATACTGATTACCGGACTTATATTTATACGGAGTTGGAACAGTTTGTGAAACCCGACGAACAGGATAAAGAACTGATGGATGGTTTTACACAGCATCTCTATTATTTGCCGATTGATCCTGCTATAGAAGCGGGGTATGTGCGGCTTCGGGAACGTTTGCAAGAGATTACCGATGAGAAAGAACCGGATAATCTGATGTTTTATCTGGCTACGCCCCCTTCTCTCTACGGGGTGATTCCTTTGCATTTGAAGAAAGCGCATCTTAATCGCGGACGCGCCCGGATTATTGTAGAAAAGCCGTTTGGATACGATCTTCATTCGGCGGAAGAACTGAACCGGATTTATGCTTCTGTTTTTGAGGAACATCAGATTTATCGTATTGATCATTTTCTGGGAAAGGAAACGGCACAGAATCTTTTGGCTTTCCGTTTTGCCAATGGCATATTCGAACCTTTGTGGAATCGTAACTACATTGATTATATAGAGGTGACGGCTGTCGAAAATTTAGGTATCGAACAGCGTGGCGGTTTCTATGATACGGCCGGTGCCTTGCGCGATATGGTACAGAACCATCTTATACAACTTGTGGCTTTGACGGCAATGGAACCTCCTGCCGTGTTCAATGCCGATACTTTCCGGAATGAAGTGGTAAAGGTGTACGAATCTTTAACACCGCTGACCGAAGAGGATTTTGAAGAGCATATTGTCCGTGGGCAATATACGGCTTCCGGCAGTAAGAAGGGATATAGGGAGGAGAAGAATGTGAGTCCGGAATCACGTACCGAAACTTATATTGCCATGAAACTGGGTATCAGTAACTGGCGTTGGAGCGGTGTTCCTTTTTATATTCGCACCGGTAAGCAGATGCCGACAAAAGTGACGGAGATAGTGGTACACTTCCGTGAAACACCGCATCAGATGTTTCATTGTGCGGGAGGTAACTGTCCCCGTGCCAATAAACTTATTTTGCGTTTGCAACCGAATGAAGGTATCGTATTGAAGATTGGAATGAAAGTGCCCGGTGCCGGATTTGAAGTGAAGCAGGTAACAATGGATTTCAGCTATGACCAGCTCGGCGGTGTTCCCAGTGGAGATGCTTATGCACGGCTGATTGATGACTGTATTCAGGGAGATCCCACTCTCTTTACCCGAAGTGATGCCGTTGAAGCTTCCTGGCGCTTTTTCGATCCGATTCTCAAATATTGGAAAGAACATCCCGATGCACCGCTCTATGGTTATCCTGCCGGCACATGGGGGCCTCTTGAAAGTGAAGCCATGATGCATGAGCATGGTGCGGAATGGACTAACCCTTGTAAAAATTTGACAAACACAGACCAATATTGTGAATTATGAAACCTTTTATATATCCTTCGTCCATGGAGACGGCACGCGCATTGATTCTTCATCTGATAAAAATAATGATAGATGAACCCGGCAAGACTTTTAATTTTGCCTTTAGCGGTGGAAGTACTCCTGCACTGATGTTTGACTTGTGGGCAAACGAATATAGCGATATTACTCCGTGGACGAGAATGAGAGTTTATTTTGTAGATGAACGATGTGTTCCTCCTGAGAATTCGGACAGTAATTATGGAATGATGCGTTCATTATTGGTGGGTGTGGTACCTATTCCTTATGAAAACGTATTTCGTATTAAGGGAGAAGAAAGACCGGAAAAAGAAGCGGTCCGTTATTCTCGTATGGTAGAGAATAACGTACCGATGAAAGACGGTTGGCCTGTGTTTGATGTGGTATTATTGGGAGCAGGAGGGGATGGACATACTTCGTCTATTTTTCCGGGACAGGAGAGCCTGTTGTCTTCTGATAAAATATATGAAGTGAGCTATAACCCGAATAACGGGCAGAAACGTATAGCAATGACGGGATGTCCGATAATAAACGCGCAGCGTGTCATTTTCCTGATTACCGGCAAAAGTAAAGCCGATGTTGTAGAGGAGATGTGTACTTCCGGTGATACCGGACCTGCTGCGTATATAGCTCATCATGCCGAAAACGTAGAGTTGTTTTTGGATGATTATGCCGCATCGAAAATAGATGAGGAGGAAATATTAGATTAATAAAGCCGGCTAAAGGGTGCTCTCTACGAGCTCCCTGTTTACTTCCGGCTTTTTAATCTTTACAGATCAGTTTCTTCTATCTTTTGAATTATATATTTTCCTTTCTTGTCTTTATGACAGTAGCAAACATAGTAATTGGGATCTTTTACTTTGTCATTCAAATTTTGAGGTAATTCAATTTCTTTTGTCTCTCTATTGATAGCAACTAAAGCTATAACAATTCCCTCTTCTTCACATTTCTTAATCAGAGTATCATTCAGAATTAGTTCTTCTTCATCCATTTCGTATGCATTTAGTGTGTGCAAAGGTAATGTTATAATAATAATATTGTACTTTTTTTATGAGATTTTTATTCATTTTGCAGCATATTTCTTGTCTCCGATGCCGAATGCAGAACGAGAAACCTGTTTGTTTTGAGGGAGGGGGAAGAGTGGCTTGATTATCTATGAAAATAATTATTTCCTGTTTCCTTTTTTACATGGGTTATTTGATTACTTTTACGCGATTTGTAGACGATGAAATGAATAATGTACTTGTTTTAGTGGACAGCTTGGCCGATTGGAAACCTTATTCCAAAACGAACAGCATTTTGACAGTTTCCGATTATCTGAAGTATAAACCTCAAGGTAAAGATCGTAAACTGGTTATTAACTTGAGTAACGATTACAGTTACAATTCAGAAGGTTATTATAGCTCATTGCTGGCACAGACACGGGGGCATAAAGTAATTCCCATAGTGGACATTATTAATAAAGTAGAGGCAGGAACGGGGATTCGCATGGATAGTAACCTTCAAAAGATTTGCTATCAATGGATACAAAAAAATAATATAAGAGAAAATATCTGGTACTTGAATGTATATTTCGGTACTTGTAAAGAGAAAGGGGTGGAACGTATTGCCCGTTTTATTTTCGAGAATTATCATGCACCTTTATAAAGGTGGCTATGAATACCCATTCCAAAAATCAAATAGAAAATATTCAGTTTTTATCTTTGAATCAGTTGAGTGTGGAAGAGGAAGATCATTTTGCAGATGCTCTTGACCTGTTTAGCAAAAGAGTATGGTGTGCACCGCAAATAGCTGATATTCCGGATATTATGATTATTGAACAGATTTATCATGATGGAGCGGATGCTTTATACATGCAGTTGTCTCTGAGCTGAACGCTTGTTTGGACTCATTATGTACAATAGGGAAGAGGGTCAAAAGCTCATTAGAAATTTTTGAAGATCTTCTGTCTGGTCGATTTGTAATTTCTTGCGCAGACGATTGCGGGCCGACTCTACACTGCGCACTTCCTTGAAAGTTATATCGGCAATTTCTTTGGTGGACAGGCCTAACCTGAGTAATGCGCATAAACGCATTTCTTTCATTGTGAGGTTAGGGTATTTTTCATTCAGGTTTTCATAAAAATGGTGATGGATACTTTCGAAAGAGTCGCGAAAATCTTGTAATACATTACTACTGTCGAGCAGATTCAGTTGCGAAATGATATCTCGTATCTGTTTCTTGACTTGAATTTCTTTAGGGTTCATATCCAGTAAAAGTTGTTTCAGTCGGTCGGTCAGTTGGGCTATAAATTCTTTATTCTTGGTATCTTGCAGTGAATAATAGATTTGTTTACGTTCATTTTGTTCCAGTTCCAGTTTCAATTTTTCCTGTTCATTTAATAAAGAAATAATTTTTTCTTCTTGACGTTCCATCTGTCCGCGTTTTTGTTGGACATAATGATATAGTGTCTTTTTGGTTTTCTTTTTCGTTTTTGACAGCCTGTAATTTATCCATCCTGCGATTAATAACAATATGATAATGACACAAGCCGTTATAATATAGATCTTTTGCATTGTTACGTCATGAACATTCTCTATTTGGATGAGTTTCTCTTGTAATGCTCGTTCTTCATTGTATGCAGTAGATAAGCTTTTGGTCCTTTTTTCTTCATCTATTTTGTATATGGAATCTTTTAAAACTGTCGATTGTTTCAGCATGGCGAATGCCGTATGGTATTGTTTCTCTTTAGCATAGCAATCGGAAAGCTCTATTAATAGGGTTGTCTTATCCATGATATTATTATGCTCTTCGGACAATGCAAGTGCTTTTTTCAAATACTCAATTGCCAGTTCTTTACGATCCATCGCTTTGTATATGTTATGCATGATTTGGTATGTTCCTGCCAGATAGTATTCTTGATGGTGCTTTATCTGATATTTCTCTACCTGTTTCAATATTTGAAGGGCTAATCTGGTTTCTTTTTGTTTTAAGTAGATAGAACCGATATTTCGTTGTATTAATATCACCATATCGGAGTCGTTGACTGCGTCCAGTTGATGCATGGCTAAAAAGGCATATTCGAGTGCTTTGGTATAATTTTCTCTTTTGGCGTAGTTGACTGAAAGATTATTGTAATTGACAAATAGTTTTTGCGGGTTTTTGAATTCTTCGTTAATAACAATGGCCTTTTTAAACAGCGAGTCGGATTCGCTGTACTTTTTTTGTGCTTGTAATATGGAAGCAATATTATTGCAAAGTATGGCTTCCTCTTCTTTACAATTATTTTCTTGGGAAAAATCGAGTGCTTTTGAATAGTAGTTCATCGCCAGGTCAGGCAATCCCATACAATTGTATACAAAACCGATCTGATTCATGATGTGGATATAGGTGACAAGTGAGTTTTGTGGTATTTTGGGATATATATCTTTTATGACGGACAGGCAATAACTCAAATATTTGCTTGCTTCTTCTCTGTGATTGGTGTTACACAGCGATAATCCGGTTTGAAATATGATTTCAAAGAACTGTTGATCCGAGTGTGTGGCATGGGTCAGGGAGTCTATTCTTTTTGCCAATATGGTATCGGTGAAGTATGGTTGCAAAGCAATCTCCTTTGATTGACTTAAAATATTCTCGATTCCTTTGGTAGGCATAGCGGTGGATTGCGGGAATATTTCTCCAATTAAACAATGTATAAATAGTGCGATCAAAAGAATTTTACGTATCATGTTTCTTTGTTTTGTATTTATTGCAAAGATAATTATATGTTCCATCTTAAACAATATTCACGTTTATTTTTAAAGGTTGCGTTTAAAAATAACTTTATGACAATGAAAAAACTCTTTTTGAAAAAGAAAAATATTTTATTGTGTATCAGTTTTTTAATTAAATGTGCCGTAGTATATTTTTTCTTAAATAAAATAGTAAAGTAGTTTATACAGGGAAAAATATTATGATAATAAATCAAAAATCGCTCATTTTGTCATCGTGAACGTTAGATGGCGCCGGAGCGTGTCAGATAGCAATTATTAATCCTCAAATACAATTCAAATGAAAAAAGTATTACTATTTGTGCATTTCATTTTGATTGCTGTAGTTACAATGCATGCACAATCATTAAATGAAGACTTTGAGAGTGATAAATTTCCGCCTGAAGGTTGGACAACACGCTTTATTGATTATCCTTCATTAACGAATTTTCCTGCATGGAAACAAATGGAACCGAATGATTCTTATTTGACAGGGTATAAAGGTGGAAAAGCCGCTTTTTCTCAGAGTTCCGGATTCGGAATGTCGGCTGCATGGACCAGTTCATGGTTGATCACCCCGCAAATTACAATTGATGAAAACGATTATCTTAGTTTCATGTTGGGAGCTAATGCGGCATTTAATGGTCTTGCTACGACTGTAGAACCTTACAAATTACGAGTGATGGTGTCCACTACTGCCACAGATTCAATCTGTTTTACAGATACGGTTTTTCAGATTGCTCCCAAAAATGTGTTACTTTGGGGCAATTATACCATAGATATGAGAAAATATGCCGGTAAAAAGGTATATATTGCATTTTGGAATTTCGGACATACTCCGAGTATAGCAGGTGCTTTCCTTGCTAATAGAATGTATTTGGATCACGTGAGGATCACCCAAACTCCTTCGCCGGATGTGGCTCTTTTTTCAGTTGGTGGAGTTGCAGATGGGTGTCAGTTGGAACAAACTTTAAAGGCAGCTATTAAAAATACCGGCTTTGTGTCTTCTTCTTATAAGTTGTGTTATCAGGTTGACGATAATCCGATTGTAAGGGAGAATATAAATGAAGCGTTGAATAGTGGTGAGGAGAAAGAATACATTTTCAATGAAAAGGTGAAACTTACTGAGCCACGCCAGAATATGGATAGTGTTTACAATATTAAAGTGTGGGTAGAGGCACCGAATGATGCAAACTTGTATAATGATACGTTGGCTACTGCAGTCACTATTGTTGGTTCTATGGAATATCCATATAAGATGAATACGGAAAATGCTCCGAAATTTTTCCGCAGTTCTACTTCTGTAGGCAGACAGAATGCTTATTGGAAGTGGTTTAGTGTGGCCGAAGGCGGAGAAGATAGCTGGCTGTTTTCTCCATATCAGAGCAAAACGAGTATTTTGGCAAGTAATTGCATCGTATTGCCCAAAGGACAGGTGCGTATTAATTTTGAATATAAATGTGCTTCTGGTTTTAAAGCGACGGCTTCTCTTGGTAATTTCAATTATTCTGATTATGAACCGATCGGTATATCCGAAGAGATTCCTGCTTCAGCTTATGAATGGGCTAAAGGAGGATTGACGGTCGATGTGAAGGAATTAGGCAAATATTCATTGGGATTAATGGTAAACGTTGCCACTTCACAACTTCTGATGCGTAATATAGAAATATGTGATCCTTACAATGATGTGGCTATCAAAGTGATAACCTCTCCTTATGCCAATGCAATGATGAGAAATAATTCGGTAACAGTGGCTGCCGTATTTAAGAATATCGGTAAGGATGACTTGCAGAATGTGCCTGTTCATTATCAGTTCAAGAATGGGAAAGTGGTTGACGGAGTAATTGCTTCACTCCCTTTAGGTGAAGAGGTGAGTTATACTTTCGATACTAAAGCTGATTTTAGTGAATTAGGAACAAATGAATTAAAAGTATGGAGTGCATTGCAATCGGACGGAGATAAAAGTAATGATGAAGCAACTACTACGGTTGAAGTTTATGAGGCATTCGGTTTCCCCTACAAGATGAGTTTTGAACAGGATGAAAGCTGGAAAAGCTGGATCACTTACAATTCTGAAAAGGATATTGTATATTGGGATGTGATGCAAGTTGTCAGTGGAAACACCAACTATGCTAAAGAGGGACTATATGCAGCTTATATCAATTCTTTCAGTGGAGTGACTCATGACGACTGGTTGATTTCTCCGGCTATTACATTACCTAAAGGCAAAGTACGTCTTTCTTTCTATTATACTACTCTATATGCATCGGGTACTTCTAATCTGAAAGTTTATTTGGGGAAAACGGACTATTATGCTGATTTCAAGAAAAGTACACCCTCTATTACGCTTCCGGTCGATAATACTAAATATTATCGTCAAGGATATATTTTACTTGATGTAGAAGAAGCCGGTAATTATTATCTTGCATTTTATAATGATGGTAGTGGTCGGGATATTATTCTGGATGATGTACGTTTAGATGATGCTGACGATATGGCAATTGAGAGTATTGTTTCCTCTGCCCAGAACGGATTCTATTTAAATAATGCGGAGGTTACCATTTCTTTTATGAATCATGGATCGAAAACAAAAACAAATATTCCGTTAAGTTATACTGTTTATAAGGATGGTATGGAAAGTAGCAATGTTGCTCAAACTGTCACAGAGATTTATACCGGGAGTATTGAGCCGGGGGCAACAGTAAAATATGCATTTAATGAAAAAGCTGATATTTCTACTCCAGGCACTTATTCATTATGTGGCGAAGTCAAAGATGCGTCTGATAGTGATGATTATAATAATAAAGTATTTTCATCGACTGTCATAAATCACTACAAGGCGGCAACGATTCCTTATGTAGGTGATCTTGAAACGGATTTAGAGCGTACTCAGTGGAAATTTGAAGGTGGATGGGCTACGGGAAACAATTTTACCGGTGCTAACTCATCTTATTCCGGTAAGGGCGGTATACGCCACACTGGTGCTGCTGGTAAAGATGGAGATTGGGCATTCTCAGGATGTATTGAAATCCCGGCCGGGACTTATGATTTTGCATTCTTCTATCGTACTTGGTTGATAGTCAGCGGTAATCCGACACCGGAAAAGAACGGACAGAGCTTTGAAATATTCTTGGGTAATTCTCCTGTTGCCGATGCTATGAATATGTCTGTATATAAAGTGGAAAATGCTCTTGTTCCCGGAAGACAGTATCAAAAAGTTGTGAATACGATCACTATTCCTCAAGATGGACATTACTATATCGGAGTGAAATGTACAACGACGAATACGATGAGTAGTGCTATTTTTATGGATTATTTTACGATCAAAGTTCCTGTTACTACTGGACTGAGTATAGAGACAGATCCGTATGTCGCTGATTTTGCTAACAGAGAAAGTGAATGGTATCATTATAATCCTTCGGAGAGCCATTTTGAACAATGGACTGTTGCAAAAATCGGTGATGAAACTTTCATGAAGACACAAGTCACCAGAGATGATGCAGGTTTGGGGCTTACTTATAAACCGTGTCCGGGAGCTTATGTTGCTCCGGTTATGAGCTTAAAGAAAGGGGACATTATTAAAGCTACTTTTGATTACAGTATCATTATTAAAGCTTCTGCACCGGAAAGTATGGAACAATACATCAGACTTTATATGGCAGATAAAGATATGCCCGATGCCTTTACGACTTTGGTGGCAAGCGGTGATGATAATTCCGGTGATAGGGCTACTGCAAGCGGGAGTATAACGATACAGGCTGACGGACTTTACTATTTCGGCTATCTGGTAGAGACTCCGGTTAGTACACAGGCTTTCAATCTGTATTCTACTAAAATAGAAAAGACCGGAACAGATCCGAATGTAGGCATGCAAAATACAGAAGCGGAAGAAAGCGGATATTATGTAGCCGGACATACTCTTTGCCTGGCGGGTGATTATCAAACCGTTCGTATTTACAATGAAAACGGGCAACTGGTTCTTCATACCGGAAATACAGATAGAATTGAATTGGATACTTATGAAAGTGGTGTATATATTCTCTCTCTAACTTCCGGGTCTGTAACAAAGACCGGCAAGTTTATTGTCAAATAACTAACATTTTGTTTCTACAAGGGGGA
>NZ_HF991074.1:14321-26525 GCF_000432295.1 Bacteroides sp. CAG:189 | reverse complement strand
TGACGGTATTCCGTACTCCGGTGTCTTTATGATTGGGATATCCGGGGGTATGTTTTTCCGGTGTTTATCCGTGTCTGCTCTGAAGTTATGATAATCATCTTTTAGCTATTCATGCTCATCAGGAATTCGTCATTGTCTTTAGTCTTTTCAAGACGGTCTTTTACGAAATCCATCGCTTCTATCGGGTTCATGTCCGCCAGATACTTACGTAATATCCACATACGGTCGAGTGTAGTCTTATCAAGCAGCAAATCATCACGACGTGTACTTGAAGCCACAATATTAACAGCCGGGAAGATACGTTTGTTAGATAAGTTACGGTCGAGTTGAAGTTCCATATTACCGGTACCTTTAAATTCTTCAAAGATAACCTCATCCATTTTCGAACCGGTATCGATCAATGCGGTTGCGATAATGGTCAGCGAACCTCCGTTTTCGATATTACGGGCCGCACCGAAGAAGCGTTTGGGTTTATGCAGTGCATTGGCATCCACACCACCCGAAAGTACTTTTCCGGATGCCGGTGAAACAGTATTGTAAGCGCGTGCAAGGCGAGTGATGGAGTCTAAGAAGATGACAACATCGTGTCCGCACTCTACCAGTCTTTTGGCTTTTTCAAGTACGATGCCTGCAATTTTTACGTGGCGCTCTGCAGGTTCGTCGAAAGTCGATGCAATAACTTCTGCGTTTACGCTACGTGCCATGTCCGTTACTTCTTCCGGGCGCTCATCGATAAGCAACATTATCATGTATACTTCCGGATGGTTGGCGGCGATTGCGTTGGCAATATCCTTCATAAGTAATGTCTTACCTGTTTTAGGCTGTGCTACGATCAGTGCACGTTGGCCTTTACCGATCGGAGAAAACAGGTCTACTACACGTGCAGACATAGAATCGGAATATCCCCCTTTGCAAAGTCTGAACTTTTCGTCCGGGAAAAGGGGAGTCAGGTGATCGAAAGGAACGCGGTCGCGTACAAATGCTGCATCACGTCCGTCTATTTTCGATACCTTTACTAATGGAAAATATTTTTCGCCTTCTTTGGGCGGACGAATTACACCTTCTACTACATCTCCTGTTTTCAGACCAAATAGCTTGATTTGTGATTGGGATACATAAATATCATCCGGAGATGAAAGGTAATTATAGTCCGAAGAACGTAGGAATCCATAACCATCCTGCATGATTTCCAATACGCCTGTACCGGTCAGGATGTCATCGAATTCATAAGGCTTTTCACGCTCTATGACTTTACGTTCCGGTGCCGGTACATTTTCACCTGCATTTTGTTGTTGCGCAGGTCTTTGCATAGGCAGACGGGGATTGTTGTTATTTCTTGGAGCGTTATTATTGCTGTTATTATTATTGTCACGTGGACGTATAACACGGGGGCGCGGTTGGTTTTGCGCTTGTTCAGGGGCAGGAAGGGTGATTGTTTCAGCCTTGGTCGATTCGAATTTACCGAATAATTCAGTTGGTAATTCTACTTTTTCAGATGGAAGATCTTCTATAGGAATGAAGTCGTCATCAGAGCTTTCCGACAGGATTTTACTTTCTTCATCAACAACGGCCGGAGCTTTGGGCTTGATAATCGGTTTGGAAATCGGTTTAGAAGCAGGCTTAGAGATTGGTTTGGAAGCCGGTTTCGCTTCCGTTTTCTTTTCTTCTTCCGCTTTCTTGGTTTCCGTTACCACCACTTCTTTTTCTTCTTTAGCGGCAGGCTGTTCTTCTACCGGTTTGTTTACTACTGGATTTTTGCGTGGACGTCCTACTTTCTTTTTCGGAGCGGCTGCAGGAGTCTCTGTTGCGGGAGTAGCGGTTTCTTGTTTTACAGTAGCGGCTTCTTGTGCTTGTGCTTTAGTTGCCGGAGCCGGTGCAGTTGTTTCTGCCTTGGTTATCTCACCGTTTTTGGTAGCAGAAAATACTTTGTTTTCTTTCTTCACTGCTACGCGTGACCGTTTTTTCTTGTCTTCGTTTCTTTCCTCTTTCAATTTATCTGCCGCAACTTTCTTAGTAGCGCCGGCGATAGCTTGTTCATCAAGGATTTTGTAAACAAGTTCTTCTTTTTTTAGTGAGTCTGTCTTTTTTATACCCAGTTCGTGGGCAATAGTTTGTAGTTCCGACAAATCTTTGTCGTTCAATTGGATAATGTTATACATACAGTATAGTAAGTTATTAATATTTTTCTGTTCAGCTGAAATATGAACAACACAACAGGACTTCACTTGTCACTGGTCATGTGAACATATGCTTTAAATTATGAATCTGGGATATTTCTGTTGAATTGGATATCTGGTTGTTTCCCTCTGGTGAGAAATAGCAGAGTGTTTCAACGGCGCAAAGATAATAAATAATTCTGGTTTCATAAATAAATCATCATTTTTTTCATTTAAAAGTGTATCTTTGTTACTTAAAATTGAACATTATGATAGTTACTGAAGCTCATCTTATTTATTTTTCGCCTACCCACACATCTAAACAAGTAGGTGAAGCAATTGTTCACGGAATAGGAATAACTAATTTTTCAACGACCGATTTAACCTTAAAACCGGTTGAAGAAATGGAGCTTCCGACTTCTGCATTGGCTGTTGTGGTAGTTCCTGTATATGGCGGACATGTAGCTCCGTTGGCAATGGAGCGTCTGGAAAGTATCCGGGGTAACGATACTCCGATAGCATTGGTGGTGGTTTATGGTAATCGTGCTTATGAGAAAGCTTTGACGGAACTGGATGCCTTTGTTTTACTGAATGGATTTAAGGTAATTGCCGGGGCGACTTTTATAGGTGAACACTCTTATAGCAGTGCGAAATATCCGATTGCGGCAGGGCGTCCTGACTCTAATGATTTGGAATTAGCAGTGGAATTCGGCAAGAAATTGAAAGCCAAAGTAGAAGCAGCTTCCAGCCTGGAAACTCTTTATCCGATTGATGTCCGGGCTATTCCCCGGCCGCGACAACCTTTTTTTCCGTTATTTCGCTTTTTGCGTAAGGTGATAAAACTACGTAAGAGCGGTGTGCCTTTGCCGCGTACACCGTGGTTGGAAGACGAAAGTCTTTGTACGCATTGTGGTGCATGTGTACGTCATTGTCCGACAGGCGCCATATTGAAAGGTAATGAAACACAAACGGATGTAGAAAAGTGTATTAAGTGTTGTGCTTGTGTTAAATCATGTACGCAACAGGCGAGAGTGTATGATACTCCGTTTGCTGTGTTGCTTTCGCAGTGTTTTACCCGGCAGAAAGATCCGAAAACAATCTTATAGTCTATCAATAAAAATCCTCTTTCGCACGCTGAAACCGAATAACGGAAAGCAAGCGGAAGAGGAATTGGCACATTATTCCTCGTTAATCTTTAGGATGATTACTCTTTTTGTGTTCCCGTCTATTCGAAAACGATTGTCGGTCCGTTCTCCTATTACCCAAGCTATTTTGTCCCCGCAGCATAGAATCCATTGTTGTTCTTTCCGGATGACGGAGAATTTTCTGTCTGTCAGGTAGTCGCTTACTTTTTTCTTTCCTTTCATTCCAAAAGGGATAAAGGTATCTCCCGTCTGCCATTTTCTTAAGCTGAGTTTTTCGACTAATTTGTCAGCATCAAAGTAGGCAATGTGTTTGTCGCGGGAAATAATAAAATCCCTTGTGTATTCTCTTTCTTCTCTGATTAGTTTGAAAGGAGGGTATTCTTTTTCTTCCTTTTTGTCTATCAGCAGATATTCTCTGTCTTTCGTTATTCTCCAACCTTCTTTGCTTATAAATTGTTTGCCTGCTTGTTTATTTAATGCAGTCAGAATGTTTTTAGTTTGTGCCGGGTTGAATCCCAACGGATAGAGTATTTCGAATAGCAGTGTTTCCGGGGCGGGTTCGTTTAGCAATGCAGTGATACGGATATTGCCTTTTTCCATTATCCGTTGTTTCCCTTCATCTATACCTTTATTATATATACGCACTACATCGTTCAGATAATTACTGGTATCGATAATATGTTCTTTTGCTGCCGGATTAATTTCCTGCATAAGTGGCAACAGGTTCAGACGTATTTTGTTGCGGGTGTATTCGTCTTGCAGATTTGTACTGTCCGTCACGTATTGCTGACCGGTGCTTTGCAGGTAATCAATAATTTCTTTTCGGTCGATACATAAAAGCGGCCGCACGATATCTCCGTTTTTAGGCCGTATTCCCAATAATCCGTTTATTCCTGTCCCACGTATAAGATTAAGCAATACCGTCTCTACGCTGTCATCTTGATGGTGAGCCACGGCGATGACATCGGCATTTGTCTGTTTTTTTATCTCTGCAAACCAGCGATAACGCAATTCACGCGCTGCCATTTCAATCGATATTTTATTCTCGGTTGCATATTGTTCTGTCTCGAAATGCACAATATGCAAGGGTATTTTCATTGTCGCACATAAATCCCGAACGAACCGTTCATCCCTGTCTGATTCTTCCTTCCGTAGATGGAAGTTGCAGTGTGCGGCTTCGCAATTATATCCCAATGTATGAAGAATGTGTAGCAATGCCACCGAATCGGCACCACCGCTCAATGCTACGATAATGTGGGCTTTTGAAGAAAATAAATGCTCGTTATCAATATATTGTGCAACCTTTTTACGTATCATGTTGCAAAGATAAACATATTATAAATAATTTATAAAATGATTCGAATAATAAAATTAAACCGGTCTGATTGTTGTAACATTTGGCGTGTCGTTTCGTGTGAAAAGTATCTCTATTTAAAAACATTCTAAATAATTTGTATCGTAGAAACTTATCCGTTATCTTTGCAGAAAATTAATAGAACAAAGTATGCGTTTGTCCGAATTAAGAACAGGAGAGAAGGGTGTTATTGTTAAGGTACTCGGCCACGGAGGCTTCCGTAAGCGTATTGTCGAGATGGGTTTTATCAAAGGTAAGACCGTAGAAGTATTACTCAACGCCCCCCTTAAAGACCCCATTAAATACAAAGTATTAGGTTATGAGATTTCGCTTCGCCGGCAGGAGGCCGACATGATAGAAATCATCAGTGAACAAGAAGCGGCAGAACAGGTGCATCAGCATCAGGACTATCATCAAGGCATAAGCGAAAATGTTTATCCGGGTGAGGAAGAGTTGAAGCGGTTGGCACTTGGGAAGAGAAGAACTATTAATGTAGCTTTGGTTGGTAATCCGAATTGTGGAAAGACTTCTTTGTTTAATCTCGCATCCGGTGCTCACGAGCATGTGGGTAATTATAGCGGAGTGACTGTCGATGCTAAAGAAGGGTATTTTGACTTTGAAGGTTATCATTTTAAGATAGTCGATCTCCCCGGTACTTACTCTCTTTCGGCCTATACACCCGAAGAAATTTATGTGCGCCGGCATATCATTGATGAAACTCCGGATGTGATCATTAACGTTGTGGATTCTTCCAATCTGGAGCGTAATCTCTATCTTACGACTCAGCTTATCGATATGAACGTCCGCATGGTTATTGCCCTTAATATGTATGACGAACTTGAGTCCAGTGGCAATACTCTCGATTATCGATTGCTGAGCAGACTTTTCGGCGTGCCTATGGTTCCTACTGTTTGTAAAAAGAATTTAGGTATCGACCATCTGTTCCATGTTATCATCAATCTTTATGAAGGGGGTGATTTCTTTGATAAAAATGGAAATATAAATCCGGAAGTTGCAAAAGAACTGCAAGACTGGCATCGTACCCACGTAGACGAAACTCATCACGAAGAACATTTGGAAGATTATGTTCATCCTCATAAATCGGGGGAACGCGTGTTCCGTCATATTCACATCAACCATGGCCCTGATTTGGAGAAAGCCATTGATGCGGTAAAAGAGGAAATCTCGAAAAATGAAGCCATCCGCTCTAAATATTCCACTCGTTTTCTTGCGATAAAACTTTTAGAAAACGATCCTGATGTTGAACGTATTATTCGTACGTTGCCCAATTCGGAAGAAATTATCCGGATACGCGATAAGGCAGCTAAACGTATCATGGTTGCATTGAATGAAGATAGTGAATCTGCTATTACCGATGCGAAATATGGTTTTATTAGTGGTGCATTAAAAGAGACATTTATTGACAATCATCAGGAGAAGGCGCAGATGACGAAGGTCCTTGATGCCATCGTGACACATCGTGTGTGGGGATATCCCATCTTTTTCCTTTTCATGTATATCATGTTTGAAGGTACTTTTGTGCTTGGGGAGTATCCGATGATGGGAATTGAATGGTTGGTAGAGGCATTAGGGAGCCTGATCAATAATCATATGGGTGAGGGGCCGTTGAAAGATATGTTGATAGATGGTATTATTGGTGGTGTAGGCGGGGTGATCGTCTTTTTGCCTAACATCTTGATCCTTTATTTCTTTATTTCCCTTATGGAAGATTCCGGATATATGGCTCGTGCAGCTTTTATCATGGATAAAATAATGCATAAGATGGGACTTCACGGCAAATCGTTTATTCCTCTTATCATGGGATTCGGATGTAATGTTCCCGCTATCATGGCTTCCCGTACCATAGAAAATAGGAAAAGCCGTCTTGTAACGATGCTTGTCAATCCGTTGATGTCTTGTAGCGCCCGTCTTCCGATTTATTTGTTGTTGGTAGGCGCTTTCTTCCCGAACAATGCAGGATTGGTATTGTTTTCTATTTACTGTATCGGTATTTTGCTGGCAGTGCTGTTGGCTCGTTTGTTCAGCAAGTTTTTGGTTAAAGGTGATGATACTCCGTTTGTGATGGAACTGCCGCCTTATCGTATGCCGACAATGAAAGCTATTTTCCGTCATACGTGGGATAAAGGTGAACAGTATCTTCGTAAGATGGGAGGAATTATAATGATTGCATCTGTCATTATCTGGTTCTTGGGGTATTATCCCAATCATGATGCTTATGAGACGGTTGCCGAACAGCAAGAGAGCTCTTATATAGGGCAGATCGGAAAAGCAATCGAGCCGATAATCGAACCTATGGGATTTGATTGGAAGTTGGGCATTGGTCTGATTTCCGGAGTTGGTGCGAAAGAATTGGTGGTTAGTACGCTCGGTGTGCTTTATACAAATGATGCTAATGTGGATGATACCACTTTAGGAGAGCGGATTCCGATAACTCCGTTTGTCGCTTTCTGTTATATGTTGTTTGTGTTGATATATTTTCCATGTATTGCTACATTTGCAGCTATAAAACAGGAGTCGGGAAGTTGGAAATGGGCATTTTTCACGGCGGGGTATACCACTGTATTGGCATGGGTATTGACTTTTGTTGTTTATCAGATAGGAGGATTGTTTTTATGACCTGGGATTGGCAGGAATGGGTCGTTGCTTTACTAATAGTGTTATGCGTGGCTCGTATGGTATATGGGATTTATAATTTTTTTCGCAGTACGAAAAATAATGAAAATCCTTGTGCAAGTTGCGCAAGTGGCTGTGAATTAAAGCGTCAGCTCGATAAGAAGCAACAAGAGTGCAAAGTCACTAAAAAACATCCAAAGAAAAATTGCTGTGGATAGTTTGGTAGTTTGAAAATTTATACTACCTTTGCAACCGCAAATGGGAAATAAGGTTCCTTGGATGAGTGGCTTAGTCAGTGGTCTGCAAAACCATGTACGGCGGTTCGAATCCGCCAGGAACCTCAACTATCACTTTAAAGCCCTTGAAAGTCAAGCACTTTCGAGGGCTTATTTTTTACGGAGACCGTTTCGGGGACCACTTGAAAATTCGAGAATATTTTCCAATATATCTTTTGATTATTTTTAGGATTCAGTTTACAGCAGAAGCACAAATGATTTAAAGTGATTTGCCATTCAAGAATCTCGTAGTCCTTAAGTGTTCTTTCTATTATATGTGATTTATATGAAGAAATATAGATTGAGGGGATTGTGTACCCCCTCTTCTATGGAAGACCAGCTAAGAGACCATAACTAATGTGGTTTAATTGGGTGCTATAATTAAGTAGCCTGCCAAATCTTCCGGTTCATCATTCTTGGGTGCTTCATTTATAATATCCCAAACTAATGCTTTACCTACAATTGATTGTATAAAGCTAGCAAGGTTATATATATCCTCTAATTCTAATTTGCAGTCTATATTCCCAATAAATAGTAATTTACACTCTTTGTTTGCTTCCAATTTGATAGAGTTACTAATTAATTGGCGAATAACCTCAATAGACAAATCAGAGAAGTTTAGTGACAAGATTATACTTTTACTATCTCTAATAACCTTAAACTTAAAAGACTTTACTCTCATTGTAGCTTTCTTTCTAATGGATTATGTTATCAGCTATGTTATCAAAACGTGCAAATTGACTGGAAAATTTTAATAAAGTATTTCCCGTCTTTCCATTACGATTTTTAGCAACTATGATTTCAGCCATACCGTGCAAATCATTTTCTTTTTCATCTTGGTATATTTTGTAATATTCGGGACGATGGATAAAGCAAATCATATCTGCATCTTGCTCAATAGTTCTGGATTCTCGTAGATCACTTAATTGAGGACGTTTTCCCTCAATGCCTTCACGTGATTCTTTACCACGATTTAACTGTGAGAAAGCTATAATAGGAATATTCAATTCCATAGCCAATGCTTTGAGCGAACGAGTAATTACGCTAACCTCTTCTTCACGATTGCTATAACTCATGCCACTTGTATTCATCAGTTGGAGATAGTCAATGATAATTAGCTTAACTTGATGTTCTCGTACAAGGCGAGATGCCTTAGTGCGAAGTTCTTGTATAGATAACGCTGGTGTATCATCCAGAAAGATAGGTGCATCTTCTATAATTTTTTCTGCATCATCCAATAAGGCTTGTTCTTTCTCACTATACAATTCTGCATGATTTATTTCCACGTTGCTTACATTTGATAAAAAACGATTCATGAATTGAACAGTGGACATTTCGAGGCTAAAGTAAGCAATAGGGGTTCTATTAAGGATGGCGATATTTCTCACCAAGGATATTGCTAATGCTGTTTTTCCCATTGCTGGGCGTCCACCAATCACAATTAATTCTCCTTTTTTCCATCCGAATGTAATTTTATCCAATTCAGTGAAACCGGATTGTATGGCTCTCTCACCTACATACTCATATTTGAATATACCCAATTTTTTCATATTCTTTTTCTTATTTAGTCTTAGTGTGAGCAAAGTAACTAAGACATATACGTCATTTTACGACGTAACTCTCGAAAAAAAGAAACCGCTACAACTTGACATTATAGCGGTTCTTGTTCGTAGTTAGTATGTAATACTTTGATTTATATTTCATTACATGAGAACAAATGTTTTTTATTCCACATCATTATTCAAGAAAATATCCAATTTAGCTTCGGAAGTCTCTGCTTTTTTAAATAATTTCTCAATAGGAGTAATTTTCTTGCTATACCATTTCCTCATTTTGGAACTAACAGTTGCATACTTTTGGAGTATAGCCAACGTCTCGCTCAAGTTTTTACCCTCCAAGCTTAAAGTAAGGTATTCAGTTGTTGCAAGATATGCATTGTAAGCATTCTTGTGTATTTTGGGCACATTATCTTTATACCCTTGTTGACCTCTATAATAAGTGTAAGAACATTCCACGCATTGTAAGTCGTCAGAAATCTGTTCTACCATTTTTTTCATCATAGATAAAGTGTCATACTTCTGCATGAAATCTCGATTGATTTTATCAATGTATTCACTTATTAATTTTATCGATTTATAATATTTTCCATCGTTTTCTTTAATCCCTCTTTCCGTATATTCATTGCGTAGACGAATAACATCATCTAATTCTTTTTTATGCATTTTAACCGCAGTCTCTAAAGCCGAGGATTTTCCACTACTCTCATATAATCCTTTTCTACAATATACTACGTCAGGACGAACAAACTCCATTTCTTTTATATTCATGGAAACTTTTGTAGGGAGAATTTCTTGCAGCTTGTTATATAAGGAATCATACTGAAGTTCTAATAGCTTTTCTTCTCTTAATTGCTCCACATCATTTCCATTTTGATCTACTATCTTCTTAGAATATACTTCGTTATCTTTATATAAAGATACCTCATAATATTCATTTCCTGCTTCTCTCAGAACTTTTATAGATTTGGTTAAAGTACCATTATCATAACATTCTATCACATCTGTGCTTAGGTTCTCTTTTTGTGTGATAGTTTTGCCATCTTCCGCATAAAACGAAATGATATTATCATCTAGTTTCTCAATTAATATGCCCGTTTCGCTATATCTGGTATACTGAATTGGAGTTGTTATATTTCCATAGTTTCCCGGTGTCACTTGAAGTATTCCTTTGTATTCTATTTGTCCGTTTTGAAACCAGTTTGTGTTATATTGTTTGTCATCTACTAATTTTGCATGGCTTTTCTTTTGCCCTCTATTTTTGGCATCCGTGTAGTAGGATGTTTTCTCTATCATTTCATCTTCCTTATATATACATTCTTCCAAGAGATAGTGCCCACTACTTCCCAAATTATAATTCTTTTCCACTCCGCTCTTTTTCCCATTTAGATAGTTTGTGGATTTAGAAATATATTTTTCGGATGTTCCGAAATATTCGATACATAATCCATGTAAAGCTCCATGATTGTAGTTTGCGGAGATTAGTAACATTCCATTCCTGTCGTATTCCTTATAGGAACCATGTCTTGTTCCAGTACCCGCAATTACAGTAAAAGACTCATGTAAACGGGAATTCCCCCAATCCCAATAAGTTTTTTTAGTCACAAGATTCTGCGCACTAGCTATATCAACTGATGATATTATAATGCAAATAAAAAATAGAATTCTAAATTTCATATTTTCCTTGATATTAATTTCTTTTTTGTTGTATGCGATCTTAATTTATCTGTACGATGTTGGTAATAGGATTAGGCGTTGATTCCGTAATTTCCACATTACCGTCTATATCAATCGTTCCGATAACAGATTGGCTTGTACTATATTGAAAACCTGCAAAATATAGCAAATCCGAACCCTCCATTGTATAAATGGAACGAAAATCAATGCCTTTGCTTGACAAGTCCAATTCCTTGATACTGTAGTCCTCCAATGCTATAATATCCAATTTATCCACAGATTTTCGTGCATATAAAGCATTTGTTGTGACATAAGTGGAACGATCGGTGGCAAAAAATCCATTCAAATTAGCTGAAACTTCTGTCAATGCCTTTGTAGCAAACTGATATTCATAAGTGCGACCATAATAATTTATCAGCATTGTAGCCCTGCGTTCATTCCATTTCACTTGTATATCATTGGGTTGTGGTCTTCCCCAATAATCAAGAGATTCCGTCTCTGCCATAATTTGACTTTGGAGTTCTTTATTCTCATTTAGCTTGCTAACTACAAGTTTGTAAGATTCATGTTCTCCACTAACAGCAGTGAGATATAAATCTTCGTTGTCGTGAGATACAAAAGCATTTCCATATTCTGTGTGGGGGATAAAATTAGAAATGATAAACTGCTGCGTACCATACGACGGACGGATATATCTGTAACCATAGAAACAAGTTCCCTTATTGTTGACAACAAAAGAAAGGGAATTATCTGCATACAATTCTAACTTTAAGTTAGAAATATCCTGTGTATGAATTTTATAAAGTCTTCCTCCACCCATATTGTTTTCCATGTTAGCCATGACATAGATATTTCCCTTATTGTCTGTTACGGCATTCTCTCCATTTAGTCCTGCACCTAAATCATATATCGCTTCTGTGGATTTATCGACAAGATAGGAATATCCGCCTATTCTCTCTTCGTTCGGTAGCAAGAAGCCATCTTCGTCATACGTTGGTCTGTAATTGATGTCCCCACCTGTAAACATCAGATACTTTTTATTAATATCCCATATTGAAAATGAACCGCTTATTCTAATCGTATCACCCTTATTGTCAATCCACGATAATTCCATGTCTCTACCGTCTTTCTTAATCTGTCGATATTGGGCAGAAGAAGAACGGGTATTAGTTCCACTTGTATAGATATACTTTGCATCTTTGATATTCAATCCCACAATATCACCGTGCTGTGGCGGTTGGGACAGTTCATCATCATTACTGCAAGATACAAGAAAAAAGGCTGTACAAGCAGCCAATAAATACTTCAATTTCATAATACTATTTTTTTATTTTATTAGTAATTCTATCTGATAATCCTTTCAATCCTACTTCATTTAAGTTTTTCAACTTTGCTTCTTTCCCTATC
>NZ_HF991074.1:0-14281 GCF_000432295.1 Bacteroides sp. CAG:189 | reverse complement strand
AGAAGAGGGTGTTTAGGATAGCCTTTCGTGGTAACTCCGTAGGCTTTGAAATGATAGCTTCCACTGAACAGGCTGATTATACCTTGTATGTTCTTATCTTCGTTTCCGAATAACAGATCAGACAAATATGTCCGTTTTGTATCGTCAATAACCACACCCCAAGCGCACCACACATCTGCCTGTTCAATGGTAGACAACAATTCTTCTATGGCTGCAAGATTGCGCAAATGAATCTCTATGTTGTAAGTATGGTCCGTATCCATGTTGTTCGGATTGGTCGCTCTTTGGGGATAGACATTCAGCATATACCATGCTCCATATTCACCGCTTCTTTTTGCGTAGTCCTGCACTCTCCTAAGAGTTGGGTCAAGGAAATTTGGCATTGCCATGCTGGGATTAATACCGATGCAAATCAATACATTCTGTTTATCCGTATCGAATTGCTCCCCTAACACATAACGAACATCTGTGAGTTCGCAGTCGTATTTTCTACGGTATTCGTCCGATACATCATAGTTATACACCCAACCATTTTTTACTATTTTCTTACTCATAATCTCTAAAAGCCTTGCCGCTTAGTGTTTCTAAGCACAAAGATAAATCTTTTTTTCAACTTTACAAATTCAAAAACATGGTTTTATGAAATCAGATATTGATCTATTTGTCATTAATAGAATTAGAGAAAAGCGGAAGGAATTGAAAGTGTCTCAGCGTGGTATGGCAGAGATACTTGGCTGTTCTGCTGGTTTTATCGGACAAGTAGAGAGTGAAAACTCTGATACCAAGTATAGTGTACATCAACTCTATCTTATTGCAAAGGATTTTGATTGTTCTCCAGCAGACTTTTTCCCTTCTCTTGATTCTGATTTTTAATCCAGTTTTGCTTGCAAAGCTAAGACTATGGGTACGACAATTTCAGTCGGTGCTCGGATGATTTTTTTCATATTACATTTATCTGGAAAAAAATAACCGCTACATTGCTGTAACGGTTATGATATTATTTTTTTAATTTCTCAATTCTGCTTTATCTCTTCAATTTCGTTATCAGTGTCGATAATTAGATACTGTTGTAGTTGAGTGTCTGTAAATATCAACTTACTTTCTTCCTGTGTTATAATGCTAATCTCCTTTATTCTGGTATGTCCGACTACATGATGGTAGTTAGGGAGTGCGGATTTACTTAAAGAGTCTGGTCTAATCCATAATGGACTTTGATAGACATTATTTCCGGCAGCATCGCTGTTTATTTTATTGACGAAATCTAATACTAATGGATATGTTTGAAACAGATTGTTTATATCTGTATATTGTTGCATTCCTTTTTCTCTCATCCATATACGGCTTACACCTGCATGGGAAAACAGATAATTGTCATAGCAAACACACGCTTGAATTGTCTTTTCCCGAATCAGGACTATAAGTTCATCTTGTATAAGATCGGATAACCGTTGAGTGAAGCGGTTGCTTCTCACACCTCCGATATACTGTAAGTCATGGTTGCCTATTAGCAAATCAACGTTAGTATATTCTTCTTTAAAGTCAAGTATAGAGTGCAGATTTTCTAACTGTTCTTCTGGAGAAATAAGACTATGTTTGTCATCTACATAATCCCCAAGAAAGATAAATCTGTCCACATTCCCTCTTTCCTTATTGATAATATTCTTCCATTCTGTCAGTCCATGAATGTCACTAATTACACATATTTTCATAAACGTTAGTATTGGGATATCGCTTTCTGCAAGCGTTGTATGATTCTTTTTCTAAGCGATAATGGGTATAAGACTTCTACTTGTTCTCCGTAACTGATTATCTTATTTTCTAATTCCGGATTGATAATTAGATGCAAAGTGATAATATTTTCATTTATAGTTTGAGACTGGTGTAGTGGTAGAGCTTTCAGATAATGCAACATAGTATCGGAAAATCTTAGTTCCACTTTTTCTATTGGGGCATTTGGATTGTTATCCGGTTCATAGATTAACCCATATATTTGATTGAATTTATCCGCAGTCAGCTCCAGTACTTTCTCTCGTTGGAAATGGTTATCGGTAATAATAAGGTCACTAATCCTGTCAAGCCCAAAAGTGCGAAATGCTTTTAGTTCACTAATGTATGCAAACAGATACCACATTCCTTCAAACTCTTTCAATAGATAGGGAAAGACTGTATATTCTTTTAATCTGCCTGTTTGATAGTTTCGATGTTCAAAGTGGATGCTCATTTGGCTCTGGATTGCTTGCAGTAAACGACCGATATTCTCAACTCCTTTTGCGTGAGGGGTAGGACTAATAGATAAGTACTCTAGGAGTTTGTTTCTGTCTTTGACGGTGGAGAGAATAATATCAGAACTTTCAGCTAGTCCAATAAAATAGAGCAATTTATCGAAATCGAATGTACTATCTGTTTGAGCATAGTAACCATTCTTTTGTTCATCGTATATGATTTCTATATCGAAATTACTTCGTATATCAGCTAGATCTCTTTGAAATGTCCTCTCTCCAATCTCTACGTCATATCGTTTCATGTAGTCGAGCAGTGTACGCTTGCTGGGATAATCATTCTGTAGAATTCTACGAATGATTAGATAGTTTCTTCGTATGGTATTTTTGGTTGGCATAAATGTTTATATTTGTAGGTCAAAGTGATTACTGATATTCAATATCACTTATGGAATTAGAGTAGACTCTCGAAATAAGAAACGTTGTAATGAACAGTATTTGGACAAATTATCATTTGGCTACCACAAGAGTGAATATGCCCAAATACATGGTTACGAGGTTTGTATTTAGCGATCACATCTTTTAATAAAGAGCATCCAGTACCTTCATCCAGTACTCCTTTTGCTGGTCCATGGGTTATCAGAAAGTCTATGCTCGATGGAATTTCTTGTTTATGATGTAACCACGGGCGTGCTGTGATAGAATAGAAATGAATATTATCATACTTTATCCCAGAATCTTCCAGCAATGTAACACCTTTAGGGATTAGCAATTGTGCATCTTCTGGGCATAAATCGAACAACAGTTCATGATTACCAGCCACAAATATACGTAATTGCGCAGGTTGAACAGCATACCAGTTGAGGAAATCGGATAATTCCTGTTCTTCTATACCTTCTACTCCGTCTCCTGCGCAAATCAAGATGTCAGCTTCTGACGGTATTCTCAGTTGAGAGTGCATCCCATGAGTATCAGAGAATGCGAATATTTTATGATTCTTAAATGGTATAATCATATTCTTTGTATTTTTAGGTTGTAAATTTACGAGATTGCCAAATAGGAACAAACAATATCAAGTATAATCTATTTATAATCTTGAAATCTATGTTACACTACATATCCTAAAGGCTTGTTTATGATTATATCATCGTTGTATTGTAAATTATTCCCTCTCTTCTTTCTTTTTTCTTCCTCTTTTCTTTCTGTTCAATAGGAAATTCAGATAGATACTTGGCTTGAAACTGGCAATCTTTTTAGCCGGAATATCAATCGGAGCAAATGTACTAGGGTTCATTCCTTTTCTCGCAGCTTTTTGTTTCACTGAGAATGTTCCAAAACCAATCAAAAGCAGCCTTCCATTTCTTACCATTTCTTCGGTAATGATTTCTATTACTGCATTTAGCACTTTTCTTGATTCAAACTTGCTTAATCCTGTTCTTTCCGCAATAGCATTTGTTAATTCTTTCTTATTCATGTATTTACAGTTTAAATATTACTCAATATATTATAGTTCTTATACAATTTATTGTTCTGCTTCCATAAGGATTGTCATTCCTATTTCTTTGGCTATTAAGTATTCTATTCTTGCTCCTTTGGAGGCTTGCCAGTTGTTAAGCAAGAAGATAGCTTCGCAGTCAAATAGGAGTTTTATATCATCCAGCATATACTCTTTCCATGTCTTTCCCTCAATCGGTGTATTAACTTTTATAGGGTTAATAGGGATATATCCTTGTACAGTCAGTGCTTTTTCTGCTTTATCAAATTTAGCTTTGGCTTCCTCTACTCCTAATCCTGTAATTTGTCCTGAAATGTATATTTTCATTAGATTCTGTTTATAATTTTACATCCATTGTCTAATAAACATTTTCAAGAATTGTTCCGTTTTTGCATATTATGACGAGGCGTCATATCTTGTCATACAGCATGGATACTTAAAGTGGTTAGAAATAGAGGATAGGGATTGTTGAATAGTATTTCTCTATAAATCAATTCTTTATTCTTTGTAAATCACTTTAAATAAAGAATTTCTGCAATATTCTTTATATGACGTTTCTGTCATATGTTATTCAATTTAAGTATCAATTTTTTATTTTATCTCTAATTTGGGATAGGATAAAATCGGCATTATGTTCTTGATTAAGAAAAATCTGCATCATTGCTTTGATTTTCTTCATTTGTTTACCTAACGCTCCTTTGGTCTTGTTTGAGTAAAGAGATATATCTTTAATTTCTTGCTCAATGCTTCTCAAATCGAATTTGTGATAACGGATAATGCACCATAATCCATAGTCTACAATATTGTTTATTTGTATGGTATTAGATTTATGTGAGGTATCTGCATCAAATATCTTGTTGAATAAAGATAGTAAGATGTTTTTGTTAGTGTTCATTACTGAATGGAAATCTGTGTTGGAGATTTCTAACTCCTTCATTATTTTTCTTTTATTCTCTAATTTTATCTCAAATCGGGTTTTACCTTGAAAATAGTTGAGGATTGATTGCTCCGCACCTGTTTGCTTTAGGAATGTCTTATTTCTATATAATGAAATTTCTGCTTCTTTATTATAAATGGTTATTGACTCTCTGCAATCTACGGCTTTTACATCTTTAGTGAACAAAATTCCATCTGTGTATCTGTGCCATTTATATCGTCTATACTCTCCATTATATTGGTTGAGTCTATCAAGAATTTCACTAGTCAATTTTAAATCTACATCTTTGGTTATATGTAGCTTGTTGAAATAACAGTTCTCAATAATCTTATCAATATTTAATTTGCAAATATTAAGGTTTTCAATATTGAGTAAGCATTGCCGAAACGTTTGTGTAGAGATTAATAGTGGATAGTCTTTGAATAATATTTTAGAAGAGAACTCTATCGTCATTCTTTTAGATTTGTAATTCACTCTAATATACAATTGAAAAGGAATTATATCTGTGTGTTTACGAGAATGAAATTCTACTTTTCTTGCTTCTCCACTGGCTAAGTCTATATCATTATCAAAGAATTCATCATTTACATCGGATATATACTCACTATAAGTAACGAATCTAACTGTGTCAAATGTAATTGTCTTGTCTAAATTGCTCATATTAACTTTTATAATATTTATTAGCAAGGTTGCCTAATTGAATTCCAAAACCCAACTTGTTAGAGCGAATACAGCAAGAGCCAGACTATGAATAGCCCAGCCCTTTCTCGTAGTAATATTTTGACTCCGGCTTTTAGCGGTGTTCTAAGTAAGCCGAGTTATCGTTTTGGATTCTTCCAAATAAGTATTAAACTTGCTATGCTGACAAGATTCTCTGAAACCATGAGGCATAAAAAGCAAATCGTTTTTTGTAGTCAGATGTGGTCTTTTACATGGTTCATGCAGTAGTTTATACTCTGACCACTTTAATATCTTTATCTCGGTAGGCTCTTCTGGTGATGTGCTTATATGATATATTGGCTTTTTTTGTTTAATAGAACCCTCAATATGGAATTAAAACTTTTAGATGACCAAATTGTGATGTTTGTATCCGACATTTCTATAACTTCTCCATTAGGAATCGATAATCTATCAGATAAGATATTGAAGAGCCATGCAGTCTCTTTGTCGTTTTTCTTCTCAGAGGTAAAAAAAAGTCACAATTACTGTCTATTGAGTAACACCGTGCTACCTTTTCTTTGCACAGTACATCTAGAATTTCTTGAATGCTCTCACTCTTTGATTTATTTTTGTTGTTCATAACTTAAAAAATTGAAATTAATAATATGGTTAATTGTTGTTAGTCAATGATTTAATGATGTAATCGCATAGGTCTAACCCACCAGCTCTTTCTTCTTCAGTTGCATTATCCTCTAATACGTCGTTTATAGAGTAGCTTGCAAAGAAGATATGTTTGGATATACCTTCAACTTTAGCTTTCCATTGCTGGTAACATCCTAAGTCGGGAAAGAAAATAACGTGCCTGTGGGCTAATACCTTGCATTTTTGTAAATTCAATCCTCCTAATCCTCCACTTGCGATGCAAACTAAATCTGGAAATATTATGGAGGCTACTATGGCTGTTTTTTCGCTTTCAAAGACAGCAACAATCGCATTAGGATATTTTTTAAGTAGATGTTCTCCATAGAAACATTGCTTTAGTTTGAAATCTGCTTTTAACCTATGCTCTTTCTTTAGGTAGTAATGAACCCAGTTTATCATATTAGGTCTATTTTCATCTTTGATTCTCTTTCCTGTTCGTTGATTATAAAGCATAATTTTTCCTGTACGTATTTGGTTGTTATAATCTCTCTGCCAGAAAACTACTGCTCCATTGATTCTATGCGAACCACCTAAATAGTATTTTTGTACAACGTCTTTGATTACTCCTATGCCATAATGAGGGTTATTTCCTATTAATTTGAAAAGCCATATGGTAAATGTGTTAATGTATCGTTTATTCCACATTGATATCTTAACGTATTTTTCATCAATTATATCATAGTCTTTTTCATTGATATTAATTGGGGATTTTGGCTGCCTTTTTTTTCTGTATAGTTCATTCCTTTTTGTTTTTTCTTCTGGATGTTCTTGGAAATGTACTTTAGGGGGCTTATGAAAACCGCATTTGATAAGTCGATTGCACTTTCCTACATCTTCTGCAATGTATTCCATTGTAGTATTGCCTATATATCTTTTAAACTCACGTTTTCCGCAGTTGGGGCAAATATGTATGAAATTAGCGCCCCTTCTGTTATCTAAAGAATAGCGATATTCTTTTTCCATATTCAAGATTATCATTTATTATCGTCATTATCGTAATGCTCCATACTGTGGTTATTACGATAATGACGATTTAAGTTATTAATTTTGTTTTTCTATAAATACTTGCCGTGCTTTTCCACCGATAGCTTCTACTTTAAAATTCTGTTGTTTAAGTAGTCGGGAAAATACTTTATAACCAACTGGAATAGTACGAGTGCGTGAGCAAAAGTTGGCATACTCGTCATACAGAAACTTTAACGCCATATAGCTCTTAGTACTATGAGTGTAATTTTCATATTCGAGAAATTCGGATAGAGGATTTACTTCTTCTACAAATTCGTTTAAGATTTTGTCGGAAGCAGCACATGGGGAAAAACGTTTTTGTTTGAGAATTTTTTGGAGACCTTCAAGTACCATATTAAATATGCCGGGGAGGTCAGTTTCGCAAATTTCTTTAGCAAGGTTTACGTTTACATCTTTGTCTTCTACCGTTATAGTGAATTTTAGAAT
The DNA here is from genome assembly GCF_000432295.1 of Bacteroides sp. CAG:189. Classification (NCBI taxonomy): domain Bacteria; kingdom Pseudomonadati; phylum Bacteroidota; class Bacteroidia; order Bacteroidales; family Bacteroidaceae; genus Bacteroides; species Bacteroides sp. CAG:189. The sequence continues at coordinate 6,816 of NZ_HF991074.1, read as the reverse complement.
TAAAAATCTACGAAGTAATCCTTGGGTATATTCAGAGCTTTCTTTAGGCAATTGGTTGGCATTATACATTTGTTTAGCATAATTGCACATCGTAATATGCTGCTTTCTAATTGCCCGTGCGTATATAGGCTCACCCGAAGTCATTTTTTTTAGTACGATGGGGTCATATCTGCCCCCAATGTCACTACCATAATTTAGTAGCTTGTTATGCAAGTCTATTCTGCAATATCCTTTATCCTTTGTAACCTCTTCTAGTGACAAATTGCATACATTTTCTTCACCAAATAATTTTCGTACTATTTCGTAGATAACAGATTTACCGTTTTTCCCTTCCCCGAGAAGTAAAAGAAATTTTTCTAGTTTTAAGTATTTGGTTAAGGTATATCCCAAATATTCAAATAAGATAACTTGCGATTCTATATCCGGAAGCATCTGATTTAAGAATGTATAAAATTTATCACATTTTGCATTTGGATCATAATCATACTTTAGGCAATAGGTCAATTTATCTTCTGGTCTATGTTCTCTAAGAATTGCGCCCGTTTCGTTCACTTCCAATGTCCCATTGCGGAAATTGACGAGTACTGTTTCACATTTGGTTTCAGAAGAATCTTCTGGGGTGTAAGCGGCAGAGTGCAGTTGGTTATATAAGCGATCTCTTGTGCGATAGAATTGTGAATCAATGGAATCATAGTTCATTGCTTCTGCCACTTTTCCTAGAAGATATTTGGCTTCATTTTCTTCAAGATTCTGCCAATACACTCCGTTATATATGAATATCTCTCCTTTTATAATTGTTATATTGCGGTTATTTTGGTCAGCTATCTTTTTGAATTCGTCTATTGTTATAACTGTTTTTTGTATTACATTGGCTTTTTTACCATCCGGATTATTTGCAATCGCATCAAAATCGATGGGACGAGCGCAACTGATTAGATGTTCTATAACTTCTTCTGGACTTGAAGAGGTCGGCAGTATAGTTGGCTGAGTAGCTTGCTCAAAGTTGTTAATACTTTGAGTTACCATTTCAAGCATAGAAGTTGATTGTTGTTTGGTATCCATATCCAAGCCCTCCTCCCACGTTTAATTTGACTAAAGTAGCTTCAACTTCCTTTGCTTTGAAGAGAGAACGTCTACCAATTTTGTAACATACCAGAATCTCTAAGTTCACCCACCGATGTAAAGTTGAATAAGATATGTGTAAAAGTTCGCAGACTTCTTGTCTACTCATATAAGTATTAGTAGTGGATTTTTTTGTTGCTCTCTTCTGGGCATCGGCTAACTCTTCTTTGATAGTATTCCTTACCTGTGAACCGAATTGGATCATCAGTTCTTCTGGGTCTTCAAGAATAAAGATTTTCTTTTTCATCTGTTTTCTATTTTTTATTATTAATCGTTTTGATTTGAAGAGTTGCGCAACTTCAACGATGCAAAGGTATGGCAAAGTGCAGGTTTACAGGGGATAAGCTTATTCCGTAAAATGGCTGGTTTATTCTGAATTTCGTTAGTTTTATTCTGAGGCAAAAAAAGGTTTATGTAGAAGTAAGTCGAATGCTTTAGGTAAGTATTTGATTTATAGAAATAAAAATGGCATACCGTGTGAGGATATGCCATCGTGTAGTTTATAAAATGGAATGTCGTTAGATTAGGGGTATTTTGCGATGAAGCCATTTATTTTTGTTTGCAAATCATGGCTCAATCCTTTTTTCTGACGATACTTTTCTTCAAGAATGAATCGAATAAACTCCCGTACTTTTGGATTTTCTGTATCCAATTTATCCAGTAGTTCTATTACTTCTATCCAATTATTAGTAAAAGGTGTTTCTTTATAACCCATTGTAGGAGAACGGAGATATTTTTCTGCTGTACTGTAGGTGGTTCCAACTAAGTTTCTGGTAAATTCAACGAAAGGAACTTCTTTTGTGTCAACATCTAAATAGTACTCAAATAAAGATTTGATAATATAAACTATTTGTTTTGTATCTATTTTATTGACTGAGGAATCTGTTAATAAAGACATGGCATTTCCAATGTGTTTTTGTAGCAGAATATACCAATGAATTAAGGTTTGATTAGTTAAATGTGAGATTAGCTCTTCGGAGAATCCACATAGCTTGCTGTTAAGCAGTTGAAGTTTGCTATTTAATAAGGTACTAAAGTCTGTAATTTCTTTCTTTTCAGACTTTGCGCATTCATACAATTCTTGGAATATTTCCTTGTCTGTAAAGAATCTGAAAAAATCATTTTTATATTTTTGATTTTTAATATGGGGAAATTCATCTATTCTGTAGTATCCGTTTTCAATTATGTTCTTTTTTAGGGGAGCGTTTAATGCATCATATCCAAGTATTTGTTTATGCTCTTCAAGAAGATACTTCTCCATCAAATCTTCGCATGACAACTTATAAAGTAGATTTCCATCGTAATATATCTGTTTGTTAAAGAGTTCAAAAGAACAGATTTCTTCATTGCATTGTTGATACCCGTTATTACTTATGAAATCCTCTATTTTTTCTTTGGAGAAGAAGCCTATTTGAGAAGTAATCATAAAAAAATCAGCATCTAAATGTTGTATTGCCAATTTGAAACAATCAAGGGAAATTTCAAGATAACCCAGATACTCCCATACTGACTGTAGAGGGAGTTTTATTTCTTTCTTGGGAAATTCTGCCCCATCATACTTTAGTAGTTCTTTTAACGTTGTTGAATCCATAATATAATATTTTGTTCTAAGATACTGTACTTGCTTTAAACCATTAACATTTTGGTTGTAAAACTAGATTGTTGATCTAAAAAAATCATGATTTAATAGCATTTTTGCATTTTCTTCCTTGGTTATTCTAACGTAACGCATGAAGCTACTCTCGGTTTTATGTCCTGTAATCTGCATGATTGCTAAGGAGGGGATCCCCTTCTTTGAAGCGTTGGAAGCAAAACTTCTTCTTGCTGTATGAGATGTTACCATTTCGCATTTTTCATAGGTAACTTCTTGCCGTATTCCTCCTTTTGTTTCCATTATATTAATCTTTTCAGTAATTCCAGCTTTGCGACATATCTTTTTAAGCATACGATTAGTTGCTTGGTTACATTGTATTACAGGGGGCTTATTGCCATATTTCTCTAAGATGATTTTTACAACGGGATGAATTGGGATAACAACTTTTGTGGCTGTCTTTTGAGTAACAATTGTAATAGTCTCTTCTTGGAAATTAATATGCTTTGCTGCAAGACGGGCAATGTCACTATATCTAAGTCCTGTATAGCAACTTATTAGAAAGCCATCTCTTACCTGTGCTTGATTGTCTGGGAGTTCTAAAGTATAGAGTTTCTCTAATTCGCTTTCATTCAGATAGATTGATTCGGCATCTTCACGAAACGCTTTGAAATCTTTTTTCTTGAAATCATCATTGATGGTATATCCATTCTCGTTTGCATATCTCATAAACACCTTGATGTTTTTTATGAATTTACCGATTACACTAGGGCGATACAGCCCACGAGAGTGCTTGGTTTCGTTTAAATAACTAATAAAGTCATTATAGAAGTCCATATTAATAGATTCTAAAGTTAATTTCACGTTACGATCTTTTGAGTATCTTTTCAATGCACTTTGCGTTGAAACGTAGTTTCGTATTGAACCCGGAACTAGCTTTGCCCCCTTATCATTTAAAATTGAACCCTCTCTGCATAAGGTTATGAAGAAGTCAATATAGGAAATGAAATCTCTAAAGGTGCGTTTGCTTTCTATTTGCACTCTATTCAGCTCTTTCATCATTTCAGCTTTCACTTGGTCTGCCATTGGTTGTATGTTGTGTAACTTGAAGTTTTCCATTACCCAAATGAAGAGATTAAGTGTTCTTTCTATCTCTTTATTGATATTACGCAATTGTACCTGCAATAATGGATTTCCTTTTAAGTTTGGATTCCGCTTCGGATCTTCGATTGCTCTTCCTGTGGCGTTATCCCAATGGCATGGTTTGATTTTGTATTCAGCCGGAAGGTGAATGTTTAATCTTACCTTATTAATAAATACACGCATTCTTATTGCGGAGAACTCTGCATTAGAGTCTTTAAGAGAGAATTTAGGATTTGCTACGGTGTAGCATGTTTTAATTTTAATCATATATTCAACGTATTAATTATTCCATTATTACTTTTCAAGGGTCGTTCCGTTGTATTTCTATATGACGAAGCGTCATGAGTGATTTTCTGCTGCTTTTTATCTGATTGCAGAATATGACGCTCTGTCAAATGATCGGACCACTTGTCAGTAACCTGTTCACAAAGATTGCACCTCCGTAGCGTGCCAAACTCTTGCCTTTATTAATGCAGAACTACTTTTTATGATTTAATCAATTGGAAATTAGTTTGTTATATAAAGTGTTATTAAATGCTTAAAAGGAAGAATGAATAAGGATTGGAAATACTATTTAACTTCTATATACAGATATGTAATATTGTCAGCGATATTTAATTAAGGATGTGACAAAATGGCAGTATATAATATCGCTTAAAGAGGGGATTTGTTAGTGATGATTAAATATTGGACAGAAACAAAATAGCAAAGACCACACTTAATGGTGAATTATGTAGGCTTTGCTATTTGTTATGGTTGAATTACTTTTTTAATTTGGAATAGAACTCATAACATTCATCTATTCGTTCTTTTGAAAATTTTTCATTTTGCTTTAGTTGTTGCCACTCTCCATATCCTAATTCTTCACACAGCTTGTAGAAACCGTCCCCTTGGGACTTTTTATTTGCTGTAATGACCAATGCTGACAATATAGGTCTTCCGTCTTTATGCTCTTGCCTTGAAATATTACATAATAGTTCTCCTATTGTATTTCTGTCTTTAGAAAGACTCATGTCTAATCCTAAATTAGCAACTGTAGATAGATTCTGATATGTGACGATCTTTTTGGTTATGGCACATTTAATCAAGAATTCTTTGATTATCTTTTCTTCTGGAGTTAATACCATATAAATTTTAATTTAAATTATTACTGAATTATACAAACTTCATGAGACTGGTAATAGTTTCTAAACAAAGTTAAGTGAAAATTCGGTTTATTCATTCTTTTTTCAGATATTTGTTAATCTAAATAAGAGTATTATGACAGAACCTATTGTTGCTATCCCGTCGTTAATTGCTTTGCGAAAAGAAATTGGGTTGATTTTGAAAAACTGCAAAGAGGAGCTTGCGTATTTATTAGATGATGGACTTTTAAATTATGCATTAGGTCAAAAAGCAAAGTTTGAAAAACTTAAAACATTTTTGTATAGAAATGATCTTGTGAATTTTTATGATACTTATTTCCCGTTAAATTTGAAAGGAGTAAAAGTTACAGGAGAAAAGTATATTATAAATGTGGAGAATAATCTTAAAACAGTTTTCAATGTAAGTTCTTGTGTTGCGATTATAGGAGATGCAGGGAGTGGGAAATCGATGTTGGTGAAACATTTTTTTCTGTATTTCCTTAATAATGAATTGGAGATACCTATATTTGTTGAGTTAAGAAATTTGAATTCTTTTGATGGCTCACTTAGGGAATATATTATTGCAATTATCTTTAATAATGGGCTATCTCCTAATGATCGTATTTTAGAGCGTTTACTTTCTGATGGTAAATTTCTATTTTTATTGGATGGCTATGATGAACTGTTTGAAGGTAGTTATAATAAGAGGAAGGATGAAATAAATCAATTCATAGATAGATATAGAAAGAATTTATTTGTTATAACATCTCGTCCGGGGGCGTTTGTGGAGTCATTGCCTCGTTTTTATAACTATAAAATCTCAAAAATTAGAAATAATCAGATTGAAGATTTTGTAATAAAACAGTTGTCTATTTTGGATGACAGTATGTCTTTACAGAAAAATATAATGGAGGTTATTCACGATCCTAAAAATGTGGATTATTGCGATTATATGATGAATCCATTATTACTAACAATGTTTATTTTTACCTTTAAAAATCATCCGGAATTACCCCATACTAAAAGTAAGTTTTATTTTAATATATTTGATACTTTATGTACAAGACATGATAATTTTAGTAAAGGAGGGGAAATTCATGAACGAAAAACAAAACTAAAGCAAGAGGATTTTGAAGATATATTAAAATGGTTTTCATTTTATTCCTATTTTGAAGGTCGTTTTACTTTTGATAGGCAATATCTCATTTCAAAATTAGAATTTATTAAAAAGAAAAGAGGATATTCGTATAATATTGAACATTTAATTTATGATTTGACAGTTAGTATTTCTGTTATAATAATTGATGGATTAGACTATCTATTTCCTCATAGGTCACTACAAGAATATTTTATAGCCCTTTTGATGGCTCACAGACCTGTTGATAGAAAAATACAAGATTATAGGAAAAAGTATTTCTCTTTAAATTATAATGTTGATTATAATTTGTGGACAATCAGTGAAGAGGTTGATAATTATTATTTTACGTCAACTTTGATTCTTGAGCTTGAAGATATTATTACTAAACTGGATTCTTCGAGTGTTGAGGAATCCGTTTTGAACTATTTGGATCTGTTGAATATTAAGATTTTGTATGAGTTAAATGAAGAGGATATATTTGATGATGGTGAAAATTGGGAAGATTGCGAGGATGATGAAGAAGATTATGCTTTAGAAGAGGATAGTTCATCTTTTGAAGACAAAGAGTGCTCTTATTATTCGTTTTGGGCTAAACCTATATTATATTATATCAAGAATAGAGATCAGGTATTGTTTACTGATTTTCCATATTCTTGTGAATTGAAAAAAAAACTTCTGAGTACTCCAAGCTTGGTAGA
>NZ_HF991073.1:136549-192745 GCF_000432295.1 Bacteroides sp. CAG:189 | reverse complement strand
CCTCTCCCACGGAGAGGGTTGGGGAGAGGCTTTAAAAAAGTTTCGCCAGATAATCATAATGTTTCCCTTTCTTTATGATTTCTGCGTTAAATCCACATTCGGCAGCATAGAGGCTAAGTGTTTGAAAATCTACATACAGCCAATCGAACGGTGTACCTTTGATCTCTTTATATTGCATTTGGAAATCTATTTCTCCATAATAATCTCCGGCAAGATCTATTTCAAAACTACCGTCTCCATCTTCAAATAAATAACGCAGGTCACTCGAATCCATCAAGATACACCCTCCCGGGCGGAGTAACTGTTTCATCTTTTTAAAGAAAGCGGGCATGTTTTCCAGTCTACCAATAATGCCTGAACCATTCATCAACATTAAAATGGTATCAAATTGCCCGGTAAATTGTTCATCAAACAGATTGACTAAGCGGGCGTCATTGACTCCGCGCTGCTTCATGACTTCTACCGACAGCGGAGAAATATCGATGGCACATACTTCTTTATCCATTTCCTGAAGGGCCAGAGCATGACAGCCACTTCCGGCTCCCACATCTAAAATCTTTCCTGTGGCTAATTGCAGAGCTGTACGCTCGAGCATTGGCATCGTTTTTATATTACGGAAGAGTTGCCCGACAGGTATTTCATCTTCATCAAACTGTGAAGAAAAAACACGTAAGCGGTCGGCTTTATGATGATTGAAGTAATCGGCTATGGCGGTACCCATCGGATCCTTATCGGCCGTTAGTATGCTTGTTTCCATCAGGTCATTATTTGTTGTTGAGGGGGCAAAGATAGATAATTCGTAGAAAAGGATTATCTTTGTGCACAGAAAATTATGAAATAAAGAAGTTAGATTATGAGCTTAGAAGATGCAATGATGGGTGGAATCGTTTTTAAGGGTAAGAAAGACGGTCCGAAACAGGATGAGAAGAAAGTAAAGACGAAAGCGAAAAAAGCGACTTATATCAAAGGATTGCACGGCTCCGGTGCAGCCAAAATGAAAGCGGAGATAAGAAGAAAAAGGGCGAACAGGCACAAAAAATAGTGATAAAAATAAATATGTAGAATTAGACGTTGATCAATTATAATAAAAAATGAAGCCTCTCCCCAACCCTCTCCGTGGGAGAGGGAGCTAAGTTAGTATTGTAACTAATTAATAAACAGTAGTATCTGTACTCCCTCTCCCACGGAGAGGGCTGGGGAGAGGCTTTATTTATTACTGTTTTTGCGGTAATATCTCAATCCAGTAATCATCCGGATCGTTAATGAAATATAGGCCCATTGCGGTATTTTCAAAGCATACACAGTTCATTTCTTTGTGGTATTGGCGGACAGCATCATAGTTTCCTGCTACGCGAAAACATAAATGACTTTCATTCTCTCCTAATTCATAGGGTTCTGAATGGTCTTTCAACCAAGTGAGCTCCAATAGAAATTCAGTTTCGTTATCTGTCAGATATACCAGAATGAATGAACCGTCAGAAGCTTCTTTCCGATGGTGTTCTTTTAGTCCGAGCGCTTTTTCGTAGAAGGTAATGCTGCGCTCCAGATTGGTGACGTTGATGTTGAAATGATCAAATCTACTTTTTATTTCCATGATGTAAAATTTAATAATGAGTGAATGTGCCAATATACCAATGTGCCAATTTACCATGCGGCATAATGGCGCAGCCAATTGGCACATTGACATATTGGCACATTGAATAATTATTTAATCCAAGCTTTCATAATTTCCCCTATATAAGTACGTGGCTGTCCCTCCATTGGAGTTTGCGACGGAAGCTTTTTACATTCAAGTATTATAGATGGTTCAGATTGATTCGTAGGATAGAATCTTACGGAATAAGTATCTGCCTTTTCTATTTGTTCATAAGATTGCTCCGGAGAGAATATGGTGAAAACAACAGGTTTACCATTCATTTTTCCTAAAGAACCTCCGGCATTGGCTGTCATCATAGTCATATTGAAAGCATCCTTACCGATAGCGACAACCAAGTTTCCCGCTCCCATTTGGATGGCGTTAGCCGGTATTTGGTCGGGAGTTATTTCTTTGTAGCCGGGTACATTGGCAGCTGATGGATTATTGTTTACGGAAGGATCGGTTGCTATTACAGGATTGGCTGGAGTAATAACTACCGGTCCGGGGGTGATTACCGCTTGTTTGCCCGGTTGTATAACCGGTTCGGTTGCAACTCCTGCGGCTCCTAATGCTTGGGCTGCACCGGTAAACAGATTATCGGCAAAGTCAACGGTTTTTCTACGCCATTTGGCCAGTCCGCGTATTAATTTTGTTTTTGCCTTATTGAGTGCGTATTTATCGGAAATCCAATCCTCTGCTGTATACTTCTCGTTTTCGCCATAAGTGAAACGTATTTTTTCCACCTCCATAAAACACTTTTCCGGTTTGCAGGTGACGGTGATCTGATAGTTTACCCAAGTACGGTCCAGCGACAGGGCACTTGACTTGAATACGATCCATTCTTCGCCTACGCCTGCAATTATTCCTTTCTCTTTGTCCGAATAAGCAACTCGACTTCCTTGGTTTTTGTTCTCTTTGAGCCTTGTTTCCATCCATTTCATCATTCGGTCGAATATCTCATCTTGTGACATTCCGGGAATATTGAACTCTTTGGAGAATACTACTTTGCCATCCACTTCGGGAACTGCACCTGCGAGATATTTGCTGTCATCGTTTTTATCTTTCTGTGCCATTACGCTCACCGGCAGGCATAGAAGGAACAATACAAAAAAAAGTTGTGTCAATCTGTTCATAATTCTATGTTTTATTTAGTAATATCAAATGTTTCGCCCCGGTGAGTGATGCTGATGAAGCGGCATCCATTCGCTTCGGCTACACTCCGGAAGGCATTGCCGCCTTCATAATCTTCGCTGAAGTGCATGGGTACAAATATAGTAGTTTTTATTTGTTCGATGAATTGTTCGGCACCTTTCATATAATCTTTTCCCATTCGCCGGTCCACCGGAAACATAACGAGATCGATGGCGGAAATTTGTTGTTTAAGGTACTTGACTTCTGCCAAGAAATCTCCGTTGGCTTTACGTATTTCTTGTTCGGTCGATTCTTCACTCCAATGCCAGTTGTTGAGATCGCCGGCATGGAATATGCTCATCCCTTGTAAATGGATAAGAAAAGAAATGCCGACATCTGTAGAGCCGAATGCATCGATACGTAAATTGTCGTCTTCGTAGGATTCTCCTTTATTTATATATATGGCGTCTTCCGGATTGGCGCGACGATGCTTCAGGATATCTTTTGAAAAGAGATATATGATGTCCGGGCGCTGTTCTTTCCACGTCAATATTTCACGGTTGAAGTGATCGGGATGGAAATGAGTGGAAAGCACGTACAGCTTACCGGGTTTTTGTAGCAGGCAGTCGTGTACGATGCTTTGATTTCGTATGGTTTCCGATGAGTCTTTGTAGTAATCGATGATGATAGTTACCCCTTCGGCTTCGATGGCGAATCCGCTATGGTAGATATAATCCAGTTTCATAGGCTAATGGTTTAGATATGCAATATTACATATTCTTCTTGTGACGGACAAGAAAAAACAGGAAAATCAAGGGGCAAGGCGTTCTACTTTCCAATTTCCGTCTTTTTGCAGACTGTATAAGAAGCGGTCGTGTAAACGGTTGGGCCTGCCTTGCCAGAATTCTATCCGAGTGGGAGTAACCGCATATCCACCCCATTCCTGTGGACGTTCTATCTCTTTCCCGATCCATTGGGTGGCTTCTGTTACGAAACTCCGTATAAGTTGCATCCGGCTGCCGATTGGGCGGCTTTGCGGAGATATGCGTGCTCCGATACGGCTTTTATACGGGCGGGTTTTAAAATATTCGTCCGACTCGTGAGCTGGAACTTTACCGGCAGTTCCTTCTATGTGCACCTGTCTTTCTAATGGATGCCAGACAAAAGAGAGTGATATATGCGGATTTTTTGCGAGTTGCTTTCCCTTGCGACTTTCATAATTAGTGTAGAATATAAACTTGCCATCGTGTATATCTTTCAGTAATACAGTGCGGGTAGACGGCTGGCCTTCGGGTGATACCGTGCCTACGATCATTGCCGTAGGTTCGTTTACTTGGGCATTAATGGCCTCTTGGAGCCATTGACTGAACAATAAAAGCGGATCATCAGGGAGTTCGCTTTCCCCTAATCCGCCTTTTGTATATTCTTGCCGGATACCGGCGAGATTGATTTTCATAATTTCTATTAAATGAATGCTTTACATCGGGACTTCTATCAATAAGATATGGGAATCTTTTAATGTTTCGATTTCAAAGCTGTTTGTTTCGTACACTCCCATGCCATCACGACGTTTCAATACAGTGCCGTCTACAACAATTTCTCCTTCGATCAGGAAAATGTATACGCCGCCGTGAGTCTGATGCATGTGATAACCTAATTTTTTGCCGGTTTCCACTTTTCCGATAGAAAACCAGGTGTCTTGTAGCAATGAGGCAGGCGTACTGCCATCGGGCGAAACAATTGGTACCAGTTCGTTTTTACGTTCCAGTTCACGGATGCTGTAATCATTGTAGGCAGGGTGTGTGTTTCGTTCGCGTGGCATAATCCATATTTGTAAGAATTCTACCGGTTCCGTGGTGCTACCGTTTATTTCACTATGGAAAATTCCTGTTCCGGCACTCATCACCTGAATGTCTCCCACAGTAATGACACGGCTGTTCTTTTTGCTGTCTCCATGTTCCAACTTTCCTCTCAGGGGGATGGAGACAATTTCCATGTTTTTGTGAGGATGCGTCTGGAATCCTTTTCCCGGTGCAACGCGGTCATCATTCAATACGCGAAGCGCACCGAAGTTGATACGTTCCGAATCGAAGTATTCGTCAAAACTGAATGTATGATGACTGTCCAGCCAATCGTAAAGTGAACGTCCGCGAGTATCTGCTTTATGTATTACCTTTTTCATAATTTCTCTTTTGTTTTATGGGTTTATATATGCTGTTAACATTTCGGGAGAGGGAAAGGTTCTATTTCTTCACTTCATTTAGCAAGGGTTTATGATTTATAAAATCGCGGATATTCTGTAAAGTGGTGGTGGCGATATTTCCCAATGCTTCTTTGGTGAAAAAGGCTTGGTGGGAAGTGACGATCACATTGTTGAACGATAACAAACGGGCCAGTACATCGTCATCAATGATCCTGTCTGATTTGTCTTCGTAAAAATATTCACCTTCTTCTTCGTATACATCCAGTCCGGCAGAACCGATCTTTTTATTTTTCAATCCTTCGATAAGGGCATTCGTGTGGATCAGTTGTCCGCGTCCGGTATTGATAATCATCACTCCGTCTTTCATCTTACTGATGGAGTAGTCATTGATGAGATATTTAGTCTGTTCGGTGAGCGGGCAGTGTAGCGAAATGATGTCTGCGCTATGATAGAGTTCGTCCAGCGAAGTGTATACCACTTGATTTTCACGGGCGAAATTATAGTCCGGATATACGTCGTATGCCAGTATGTTCATGCCGAACCCGCGTAGAATGTGGATAAGTATCTTAGCGATTTTTCCCGTACCGATGATTCCTGCTGTTTTTCCATGCATATCGAATCCCATGAGGCCGTGTAGAGAGAAGTTTCCGTCGCGTGTACGCCAGGAAGCGCGTGGGATTTTGCGATTGAGCGATAACATGAGGGCTACGGTGTATTCTGCTACGGCATAGGGAGAATATGCCGGCACACGTACTACGGTTATTCCATTGGCAACGGCTGCATCGATATCCACATTATTATATCCGGCACATCTCAATGCTAAGAGTTTCACACCATTGGCAGCCAGTGTACTGATTACCTCTGCATCGGCCGTATCGTTAACAAAGATACAGACGGCATCGACCCCTTGTGTCAATAACACATTATTTTTATTCAGATGTCCTTTGAAATAACGTATCTCGAATCCGAATTCTTTGTTTTTCTCATTGAATGAAGCTTCATCATAAGGTTTAGTACCGAAAAATGCAATTGTATATGCCATAATTTTCTGTTTTTAGTTTATATAATAAACACTTATGTAGGGAGGATTGTTTCGATTATCGACACGTCTTTGATGCGTATCTTATGATTTTGTTTCATTAGAAACAGTTTGTACTTTCTACTAATTTGGCTCTTGAAATGAAAATAAATGCACAAATATAATTCTTATGTGCAATATTGTTGTACCTTTGCGGCCGAAATAACTTAAAAAAGATTTAGATGAGAAAATTATCCTTGATTAGCATTGTGTTGCTGATCGTTTCAATTCCAACTTTTGCGGGAGGTCTCCTGACAAATACCAATCAACATGTTTTATTTTTGAGAATGTTGGCTCGTGATGCTTCAACAGATATTGATGCAGTATATTCCAATCCTGCCGGTCTGGCTTTTATGGAAGACGGATTTCATCTCTCTTTTAATGGTCAGAGCGCATTTCAGACGAGAACGATTACCTCCACATTTGCTCCTTTTGCCGGATTCGGCGGGAATGCGACAAAAGTATATAAAGGAGAAGCATCAGCTCCATTTGTTCCCAGTGTGTTTGCTGTTTATAAGAAAGGCGATTGGGCGTTTTCCGGAAGTTTTGCAGTAACAGGCGGTGGCGGAAAGGCTACTTTTAATGAAGGGCTTGGTTCTTTTGAATCACAAGTATCTGTTATTCCAATGGCTATGAAAGCGGCCGGAGCAGGTTTAGTGAACGGAGGGCTGCTTCCTGAAAATCCATTTGCAAATACGGACAGGTATTCTGTAGATAGTTATATGCGTGGAAAGCAAATGATTTTCGGTGTTCAATTGGGTGCCACTTATAAGATAACGGATTATTTATCTGTTTTTGGTGGGCTTCGTATGAATTATGTAAGTAATGGGTATGAAGGACATATTCGTGATATTCAAGCTAATATCGGTGATAAAATGGTAAATCTGAATCAGACGTTTGCTGCTTATGCGGATCAGTTCAATAAATTGGCAGCGGCGGCGGAAGTTGCCGGTCAACCGGAAGCTGCTAAAAAATATGCAGCTGCGGCGGCAATGGCTACCGATTATGCAGGGAAAACTCAAGACAAATATTTGGATTGCGATCAGACCGGTTGGGGAGTAACACCTATCATCGGTGCTGATTTCAAGATGGGTAAATGGAATGTAGGTGTGAAATATGAGTTTAATACCAAATTGAATGTAGAGAATAAGACCCGTGTGGATGATACTAAGCTATTTGCTCCCGGTGTAAATACTCCTCATGATATCCCGAGTCTGTTGACAGTTGGCGTTTCTTATGAGATTCTTCCTGTACTCCGTGCTTCTGTAGGTTATCATCATTTTTTCGATACCCATGCCAAGATGGCTGATGCTACTAATCTTATTACCGGCGAAAGAACCGGAAAACAACATTTTATAGATAAAGGTACTAATGAATATTTGGCCGGTATAGAATGGGATGTATGCAAATGGGCACAGATTAGTGCCGGTATGCAACGTACTAAATATGGTGTGGAAGATAGTTATCAAAGCGACATGAGTTTTGCTGTCAGTTCTTATTCTTTCGGTTTTGGTGCTGGCTTTAATATAGCTAAAAATCTGAAATTGAATATTGCTTATTTTTGGACTGATTATGAGGATTATACGAAAAAGTGGAGTGATTACAACGGAATTTCTGCTTTGGCAGGACAAGCTATCCCGGGTACTGATGTCTTTTCGCGTACCAATAAAGTATTTGGTATCGGTCTTGATTATAAATTCTGATAAGGTGAACTAACTTTCAATAATTATATAAAAGGAGATTTCACTCTTGCTTTTTCAAAAAGCAGTGAAGTCTCCTTTTCCATTTTGATCGAGACGAAAAGTCTTTCTTTTTAGAACGAGTATTGCACTAATAAATTCATTCTATTAGCATGACGGGTAGCATCGTTGAAGTCTGTGCGCCATCCTCTTAAATACTCGGCGCCTACTTGCAGGTTACTAGTTACATTCCAGAACATGTTGGCCACCAGGTATTGTCCTTTACGGTAGGCGTCCGGATTGTCGCTGGGGTAATTGTGTTCCGAATAGAGTCTTGATAAGCTATAAGTGCCCGATACGAATACGTTTTTGCAGATGTTATACTGTAAGCCGGCATACCAACCCAACATAGGAAGGGTTTGCATTCTGCCTTCTTTTTCCGGATTCGGAACAAGATCCACATTCAGATTACTCAAATCATTGAGAAACTGACCGATGCCTTTACCATAATTAAGTTGCCCGAACACCTGCCATTTGGGAGTAACAGTGAAAGTGGTCGATGCTTGTAGTCCGAAGCCGGTAGTTGAATAGGCTTTTTGGTAAACATCACTTGAGTAAGTCATACTGCGGATGATAGCTGCCAGACGAATGTGACTGTTTTTATTCCAATTGTATTGAGCGGAAGCGGCAAAATCCGGCATACGTTGGGTGCTGATAGATACTTTATCGGTAGTTGTACCGTCTACAGAAGGCATTTCGGCGGCTATTCCGAATTTCCAGTTTTTTAATCCGCTATACAGATAGCTTAATTGTGTAGTACGGTAAAATGCAGAGCCGTTAGGTCCGGCAAAGTCGATGGTGGCAGGTAGTGCTGCCAAGTCCATGAACGAACCGTAGCTGTATCCCAATGTAAATCCTAAGAATGAAGCATATGCATTTTGAAGTTCGAATGTTTTGCCGTCTCCCCGGAAATTTCCGGCTGTATAAACTACAAAATCTCCTAAATTCTTCGTATGACCTACCAGTTTCAAGAAGAGAGTGGAAGTACTGGCATCCATTTGGAACTGATTTTTCACATAACCGTTTCCTTTATTGGGGATAAGGGCGGGATAGAAGTCCACGTCTTTTACAATACCCCCGAAGTCATATTCTGCAGTAGCACGTACATATCCTCCAATGCCGAGGGCAAATTTTCCTTTTTGGTCCGTCAGTAAAAAGCGTGGAGCTTTCGGTTCATGGAAACGTTTAAGTTGAGTTTCTTCCATTATCCGGATAATTTCATCTCCGGCTTTATCCCTTGAGACAAACATGATGGAGTTTGGTTCTTTATCTTCAATGATTACTTTTTTCTGCGCATTTGCGCAGAGTGGGAGTAGGCTCATCCCAAGTAGCAAGGCTACTGATTTAAATTTTGTTTTCATTATAAGTTAAGTTTTAGGTGAATGTGCAAACAACAACTTAAACGGGAAAAGGTTGAAACCCCTCAGGGAAAAATAGTCAAATATTGCGGAAAAATTGTCATGGTGTATTATGTGAAAATGCTCCATCTTTGTACTCAGTATAAATTATGATAATAGAGGAACGATGGATAAACTAACATGCAAAATAGTAGAGATGGAATCGGAATTGCGTCATTTTGCTTTCAAACTGACTGCAGATCAGGATTCTGCCAATGATTTAGTACAGGAATGTATGTTGAAGGCATTGGATAACAAAGAGAAGTTCGTTCATGCACAGAATTTTAAAGGTTGGATGTATACTATCATGCGCAACCTTTTTATTAATAATTATCGCCGTGCCACCCGTGAGATGTCTATGATTGATGATAATTATACAATCAGCCAACAAAGTATGATTGAAGCGGAAGATGCAGACCGTTTTGAATATGCTTACGATCTGAAGGAACTCCATAAAGTGATCAATGCTGTACCGGAATCAATGCGTAGGCCTTTTCTCATGTATGTTTCCGGCTTTAAATATACTGAAATAGCAGAGAAGATGGGGCTTCCGGTCGGCACGATAAAGAGCCGGCTATTCTTTGTGCGCAAACGGTTACAGAAAGACTTGAAGGAATTTGGAAATTAGTGATAGTCGATTTCAAAAAAATGTCTTATCTTTGCCGTCCGAATTAATAAACGTATGATGCCGTGAATAGCGGTCGTGTATTCTAGAACACCACGTAAAAAACAGGAGTATGAAAGAAAAAGTATCAGTTCCCTTCATGTTGCTTGGCATATTATTTAATGTATGTCTGATCGCAGCCAATCTTCTTGAAACAAAAGTGATTCAGGTGGGTAGTATTACCGTTACTGCCGGTTTGCTTGTATTTCCTATTTCGTATATTATCAACGACTGCATTGCCGAAGTCTGGGGATTCAAGAAAGCGCGTCTTATTATCTGGAGTGGTTTTGCCATGAACTTTTTTGTGGTAGCATTGGGGTTGATTGCGGTTGCTATTCCGGCAGCACCTTTTTGGGAGGGTGAAGAACATTTTGATTTTGTTTTTGGAATGGCTCCCCGTATTGTGATAGCCAGCCTGACGGCCTTTTTAGTGGGGTCATTCCTCAATGCCTATGTGATGAGTAAAATGAAAGTGGCGAGTGGCGGTAAGAATTTCTCGGTACGTGCCATTTTGTCTACGATAGTGGGAGAGACGGCTGATTCACTCATTTTCTTTCCGGTCGCTTTCGGAGGTGTCATTGCTTGGCCGGAACTTTTGATAATGATGGGTATCCAGATTATACTGAAATCGATGTACGAAGTCATTATCCTGCCGGTTACCATCCGGGTGGTGAATGCTATCAAGAAAATAGACGGCAGCGATGTCTATGATGAGAATATCTCCTATAATATACTAAAAATTAAAGAAATTTGATCAATGATGAATAAAGATACCGCTCTGGTTATTTTCAGTGGAGGACAGGATTCTACGACCTGTCTGTTTTGGGCAAAACGTGAGTTTAAAAAAGTGTGTGCATTGAGTTTTCTTTACGGTCAGAAACATCAGAAGGAAGTGGAACTGGCGCGTGAGATAGCCCGTAATGCCGGTGTGGAGTTTGAAGTGATGGACGTTTCCTTTATCGGAAAGTTAGGGCATAATTCCTTGACGGATACCACCATGGTGATGGATCAGGAGAAGCCGGCCGATAGTTTTCCGAATACATTCGTGCCGGGGCGCAATCTGTTTTTTCTTAGCATTGCTGCCGTATATTCCCGTGAGAGAGGTATTAATCACATTGTGACCGGTGTGTCACAGACTGATTTCAGCGGGTATCCGGATTGTAGGGATGCTTTTATCAAGTCTCTTAACGTGACGCTGAATTTGGCAATGGACGAACAGTTCGTTCTTCACACTCCCCTTATGTGGATCGATAAGGCACAGACTTGGGCGCTTGCCGATGAATTGGGGGTACTGGAGATTATCCGTAATGATACGCTGACTTGCTACAATGGCATACAGGGAGATGGATGCGGGCATTGTCCGGCATGTAAGTTGCGGCGTCAGGGGTTGGATGAGTATTTGTTAAGTAAAAATAAATTTTTGAGATATGGCTAAGTTAGAAGACCAGCTTTCCCTTTTAGGGAGGAAGACCGAATATAAACAAGACTATGCTCCCGAAGTTTTGGAAGCATTTGATAATAAGCATCCTGAAAATGATTATTGGGTACGTTTCAATTGCCCTGAGTTTACCAGCCTTTGTCCGATTACTGGACAGCCTGATTTTGCGGAAATACGTATCAGCTATTTACCGGATGTAAAGATGGTGGAGAGTAAAAGTTTGAAGCTTTATCTTTTCAGTTTTCGAAATCATGGCGCTTTCCATGAGGATTGTGTCAACATTATAATGAAAGATCTCATTCGGTTGATGGATCCTAAGTATATTGAAGTGACGGGAATCTTTACTCCACGTGGCGGTATTTCTATTTATCCGTATGCCAACTATGGCCGTTCCGGAACGAAATATGAAGAGATGGCGATGCATCGGTTGATGAATCATGAGTAAAACTCTTTTGGATGATACAAGATGTGCCGGCAAAGTAGGGTAAACACTACATGCCGGCACATTTTTTATACTTATATACTTATGGACTTATTCTTATTTTACGATAAGCTTAACAGTCTCTTTTCCGTTTTCTGTATTAATAACCACCAGATAAGTACCTGCACTCAAAGTGCTGATATCCAAGTTTTGTTCTGCCGTACCATTGCCGATTGCGGTAAGAACCGTCTGGCCTACTAAGCTGTGGATACTGATTTTTTCAATATTCTTTCCAACAGTTTTAATGGTAATCGCTTCGCTGGCAGGATTGGGGTAAAGTTGCAGGGTTGTTTCTATTGCTGTACCGTTCTGTAATCCTGTAGAAGCATTTTTGCTAAAGTTAGGACGTACATAAGGATAACCATATCCGGGTAACTCGTTGAGGAAACCGTTTTTACCAACTGCAATTAGACCGTTTGCAGTTTGGTCGCATACAAGTCCCATGTTGTTGCTTCCTTCCTGCTTAACTTCGAACATATATTTTCCGGGAACTACATTGAGTTCAGGAAGTTCATATGTGATTTTCTCTCCACCTTCTCCTCTAACTACAGATTTACTAACCAAAGGTTGTCCCATAGAAGAGTCGCTGGTATCTATTTTGTATACGTTCAGTGTCAGCTTATCATTTGCCTGAGCAGGTTTAGGCATGAATCCGAGAGTGATTGAAGTCAATACATCTTCTTTCAGGATAGTGAATGCCGTACCGAATGCCGTACCGGCAGTTTTACCACCTACACCAAATTCAAAGTCTGACGGATTGTCCCATGCATAGGTTGAATCGGATACCATGGTTGCGATACCCAAAGCGTTGTCTTCCGGATAGTCATCTTTGGAGATACTTGCTAAGGCCATGAAGGAGAATGCTTCGTCTTCATTACTTACGGCATTTACCAAGTTTACATCCATTGTCTCTTCTTTCACTTCACCTACGGCCAAAGTTGGGATAGTAGTTGTTGCCAATACCTCGTTGTTACCTTTAATTTCCAGTTTTATGTCGTTTTCAACTTGCTTACCGTTGTTTACAATAGATACTGTAAACTGGTGTGCTGTGTTGATGTGATATTGCGGAACAATTCTCGGAAGTTGTATTTTCGGAGTTATCGACTCTACTTTTACGTCATGGTCGGCAATTTTGCTTACCGCGATATCATGAATTTCGAGATATGCCAATTCGGTAGAAGTGAAGCAGATGACATAGTTACCTTCTTCTGCTACAGTAAATTGCACTTCTTTCTTGGTGACGGTGTTTTGAGTGTTTTCTTTGAATTCTTTGATTTTTGTCCATGTTGCCATGTCGCTACCGCTTTTTCCGAATGCTATGTAGAAGTAATCATATTTGAGCCCGCCGATCAACAACTCGTCTCCGGCATTATAGCTGAAAATGATTCTGTATTCACCCGGTTCCATGTAGATACATCTGGATGAAAGGGTAGAGGTCGTATTAGCCTTGTAACAACCGGACTGACTGTTCCATTCCCAACCATTGGCGGTAACAGGATTCCAGTTAAGTACATCGATGGCTTTTTTAAAGCTGGATTCGAAAGGAACTTTTGTTGGTGATAAATTAACAACACGTCCTTTGACGGTATCATTGCTTGTCACTGTCTGGTTGTCACAATTTGCCACTACTTTTACATTATATGCCTGATCTATGCCGGAGAAATCGGCCGGGGTAGTGAAAGTAACGTCCAATGAACCTCCTACGGCAATCTTATCAGTAAAGTCTTGTGTTATTTTATTGGCATCGTCTATTTCGTAGTAGAGACTAAAGCCATTGATAGCACCGGTACCGATGTTTTTTACCGTAACTCCGATGGGAGCAGTTCCTAAATTACAATCCGAAGCCGGAAGTACCAGATTTTCTAATGTAATATCCGGAGTTCCTTGGAATCCTCCTTCGTCTATAGCAATATTGTCAAGCCAAAATCCTGCCCGATTTTTTTCTGAAATAACATGGAATGAGAAATAATAATCTCCGGCTTCTTCAACGTTGAAATCATTAATGCTGACTTCCCATTCATTGATGCTGACATCTGTTAGAGTTGTCAGTACTTTCATGGTAGAGAAATCTTTTGATTTACCATAAAGAACTTCCATACTTTCTTTATTTCTGGTGGTAGACGTGCGGTAATAGAAAGAGAGACAGTGAGTTCCTGTTTTTAGTGTGACGGGTTCACGAGTCGTCAGATAATCATCTGCTGCATTGTTTCTTTCGTATAGATACTTTGCCAAACCTGTACCGCCATCTGCATCCGGAGAAGAGGTCTCATCGATATATTCCCATGTCTTACTGTCATTATTGGCATCTGTAACAGTCCAATTAACTGAGAAATTGTTTTTGGTCGCGAAATCCTCGTAAAAGAGGTGACCATCAGATCTTGTCTGTGCTCCAACCAGAATTGCTGATTGCATAGCTGCTAAAAGTAATAGTCTTTTCATAAATTCACATTTTTTTAGTTCACGATTGCTTTATCTATTGTTTGATAAATTTTAGGGGAATGGAATTTCCGCTGTCATCGGTATAACTTCCTACAAGCCCAAGCCAACCTTCGACGGCAGGAACTTCAAGTCCCAAAGCGTGTCCCATTTCGAATGTTACTACTTTGTTTTTGAAGATTCCCGTTATCGGGTCGGTGGTTTTTACCCATCTGCCGTTGGATACGGCTTTGTGAGTTAATTCGACATTGTCTCCATTGTATGTACCGATTACCTGGCTTGCAGCAATGGTCAGTTTGTATTCTCCCTGGTTTTCGGTTGCTTCTACTTCTACGAGTGCAGCACCTCCTTGTCCGAAGTCAAGGTATAGTTGTTCGAAAGAGTCGTCTACGGAGGTGAGTGTGCAGGCATAGTTAGTTACTCCATTAGGCGTTTGGAGTTGGCTTTTGCCCTCCATCATATATTTACCTTCCAAAGGGCTGTTTTCCAGAATATTTACTTTACATATTGCGTTACTTCCTGCTGTCGCTCCTTCTACGTGGGCGATAGCTATCGAGAAGGAACGGTTCTGTTCGATCTCGTCATTGGCTATGGAAAGAAGCGTTTCGACATTTACACTTTCTACTCCGGCAGGGATTACTAAATTGTAATCGGTAATGAGAATGTCTTTGTCATTTTCAAAACCACTGTTGTTGTCCTTCATTTCTATACGGACTTTTATAAGTCCGTTATTTTCTCCTTTTACCACTATGGGGAGATTCAGGGAAGAGGTCAGTTCTTTGATTTCAATTTCTGCAGATTGAAACTCAACGGTGGCCGTTCCGGTATTGAGGTTGTCATCGTCATTGCAAGCTATCATAATAAGTGGCAAAAGCAATATTGCAAATCGTTTCAGATAGTTCATAATCGTATTTCTCTTTTTGAATAAAATTAATAACCCGGGTTTTGTTGATACTTAATCTGCGGATTGGCATCTGTTTCCGCTTTAGGAATAGCCCATAACCAGCGTGTATTATCTGCTTTTATATTCAGGTCCATACCGAGCTCATAAGATAATTGTACTGATTGGGGATTTTGACGTTTGAATCCCTCTCCATAGCGTTTCAGATCGGTTAGGCGGAATCCTTCTCCATACAGTTCGCGTTCACGTTCGGCACGAATCAGATGTCTGAGACTTAAACCGGAAACCGGATTGAATGATATGGAAGCGTCGCGAGCATACATTAATTCATATAAAACATCATATGCAGCCAGTTCGTCTTCTCCTTCACCTCTCATATAGTAAGCTTCGGCGGCGATGAGGTATTGTTCGGCAATGCGGAAAATTTTGGGCTTGTTTACATAATTGTTAACTCCTTCGTACATTTCCGGATTACCCGGATATTTGGTGAATACCGCCAACCTATGCTTCTCGTTGGTTGAAAATGAGATATCTTCCATTTTGAAGTAACAATTGACACGTATGTCGTTTTCCCGGAATGAATTGATAATGTCGCGTGAAGGAAGGAAAACGGGCTTATGGTTTGTTTCGTCTAAGAAATAATTTCCCATGGCAGGTGCTAACTCTTGCTTGGAACTGAATAATTGGCAAATTACTTCTGTACTGACATCATTACGCCACATTTCTTGCATCTGGGCTGCATTGTTGATAAGCGGATACCGGCCGTCTTTTATAAGTCCTTCCGCGCAGTCGATAGCCGTGTCATAATCTTTTGTCAGCAAGGCGATTCTTGCTTCAAATGCGGTAAGCGCATCGGTCGATAGGTACTCGAAAGAATGTTGCCCGGTGGCTGTCATATTCTCTTTGGCCTGTTTGATGTCATCTTTTATGAAACTGTAGGTTGCAGCCAAAGTTGCCCGGGACGGGTATTTTGTATTATCGGCAGAAGGTGAATATTCGTCCACAATGGGCACTCCATAAAAGTTTTCTGCTGTGGCAGGGTCATATGTCGCACAGAATTTATCAACCAGGATAGAGTAAGCTATGGCGCGGATCAGATGAGCTTCTCCCAAGTAGTTTTTGACGGTAGGCAGTTCGCTGTCCGAAAACTTGCCTTCTGTCTGTAGTCTTTTGATGCCTTCGATCAGTAAATTGCATTGGGCTATGGTTACATAGCTATTGCTCCATATGGTGCTGAAAGTACTTTCCGAAGCATTTGCTTCCCAACGATACAGTGCACCGAGTTGATTTCCGAAATAGGAAAGAGGGAGAAATCCGTCGGCTTGTATTTCGGCTGCTAATACATTTGTGGAAACTGCAATAATGCGTAAGTCTCTGTACATTCCCGTCCGTAATTTCTGACAGTCGGCGAATGATTCTATAGCACTCTCTAAAGGTATCTTGTCATATGGATACTTGTCCATATTGCAGGATGCCAGTATAATTGTGAAAAGGAGGGTGAATATGATTGATTTTGATGTTTTCATATAGCTGTCTCTGTTTTTCTTTAGAATTTAACTTCAAGTCCCAATGTATACTGTCTTGAATTAGGATAATCTCCCAATGCAAGGTTTGAGTCTATCTCCGGATCGATTCCTGAGAATTGTGTGAATGTGAGGAGATTACGTCCGGTGGTAAATATTCTGACTCCCTCTACGATTTTTGTTTTCTTCAATATACTTTTGGGGAGTTCATAAGAGATTGTCACATTTTTCAAACGTACAAAGGCGGCATTTTCCAGGAAATAGTTGGTGCGTAGCAGATTCTCACTGGCTACTCCGTAGCGAGGAACATCGGTAATATCACCCGGCTTTTGCCACATGGTCAGCATTCTTTTGTTCATATTGACCATGTTCGAATTGGTGGGATTTTCAGTAAAGAAGCGGTCATTGTTGATCAGGTATCTTTCTCCGATCCATGAGAAGTCAATCATTGCAGACAGGCCTTTCCAACTGACTGAGGTACCGAAACCGCCACTGCAGGGAGCAAACATCTTCTTTCCGGTGAACTGCATGTTGTCCATGGTGAATGTTTTGGTTTTGTTGCCGTTCAAGTCATAATACATCAAAGCGCCGTCACGTGGATCGACTCCGGCACACAGCACGGAAAAGTATTCATTGGGATCGTGTCCTACTTGATATTTCAACCCGTATTGTGGAAATGCCAACTCGTCTAAACCATTGAACAATGATTGGATTTTTGTTTTGTTATAATTGAAATTCGCATATACATTCCATCTGAGGTTGTTAATGTTCAGAACTTCAAGATTCATATTAAGATCTACACCGGTATTCAGTAGCGTTCCTACATTGCCCATACCTGTGGAATGTCCGGTAGTCATAGAGAAAGGAACGTTCATGAGCATATCTACCGTCTTTTTCTGATAGTACTCGACACTGAAGTCAAGACGATCGAATACCTTTGTCGAAACGCCGGCAGAGAAGTTCTTCAAAGTTTCCCAAGTCAGATCTGAATTGCCTACTGTACCGATTACCCAACCACTCTGATTATTATAGTTGTATGAACCGCCGCCGGCCACCATACCCAAAGAGGCATAATTACCGATTTCAGAATTACCGGTGGTACCGTAGCTGATTTTCAGACGTAAGTCGTTCAGCCATTCTACATCGTTGAGAAATGCTTCATTCTTGATGTTGTACATGGCACCGATAGAATAGAAAGAAGCCCACCGGTGGTCTTCGCTAAAACGTGAAGAACCGTCCCGACGATATGAAGCGTCCAGATAGTATTTCTCGTCATAGTTATATTCTCCTCGGAAGAAGAAAGAATTGAATACATACTCGGAACGTGCTCCGTTCACTTTGGCTGTTGCCGAAGAAACTGCGGATAATTGAGTTAAGCGACTATCCTCGATTCCTTTACCGGATGCTGAAAAACCGTCTGAGTTGTGCATGATGGATTCTTGACCGGCCAGTAACGTCATAAAGTGTTTTCCTTTGAAAGTGTGTTTATATTCGGCCGTATTGGTGAAAGTCCAGTTACTTCCCCTCTGGAATTGTTCGGCCACGTCTCCGTTAAACTCATTATCTTCCCAAGGGTAATTTACACCTCTATATTTATATATATAGCCTTCAAAAGCTTGTGCTCCTTTTAAAGTAAGTCCTTTAAACGGGGTGATTTCAATAAAGGTATTCAAGTTGCCCATGATGCGCTCATTCTTTATGGATGAGTTTTGGAAAATCTTCATCGGGTTGGTGTATCCTGTTCCGGGCAATAGCAGTAAATCCTCACCACGTGACCACGTACCGTCTTCGTTTTCTATAATCTCGTATGGGAAGTCGATAGGTCTGCCTGTACGGGCCAGTATCAACGGAGAGTTTACCCAAGCACCTTCATTATTATCTCTGACTCCCAGAGTCGTGGCATAATCCTGATAAGAGATAGCTGAATTAACTCCGAATTTCAACCAGTTGTTTAGTTTGGTATTTAGATTGACTCTGAAATTTTCGCGGGTTACTCCCGATTGATAAGAGGTTCCTTCCTGGTCGAAATGCCCTGCACTGATGTAATAGTTTGTAGAGCCGGAAGCACCACTGATATTGGCATCTACGGAATAAGTAGGGGTATTGTCTCTCAATACATAATCGGCCCAATCCATACTTAAGCCATATTTCTCTATTCTGGCTTTATCAGCCATGAATTGAGGATTGGTGGCTAATGAAGGATCACACATCAATTTGAATTGAATGAACTCTTGTGCGTTCATCATATCTTTTTTGAAGTCGGGTAATTGTGAAATACCATATTGCCCGCGAATGGTAATGTTGGCTTTTTCACTGGTCTTTCCTTTTTTAGTTGTAATGTAAACAACTCCATTTGCTGCACGTGCACCGTAAATGGAGGTGGAAGATGCATCTTTCAGTACGGTTACATTTTCTATATCATTAGGGTTTAGTGATGTAAATACATCACTCGATACAGGTGCGCCATCTAATATATATAAAGGTGAAGTTCCTGCATTTAAAGAGGTATATCCACGGACACGCATGGAAGAAGATGCCGTAGGCTCACCGGAGGAGGTAAACACTTGCATACCGGCTACTTGTCCTTGAAGTGCATCGGCAAAATTCATTGTCGGCTTGGCTTCTAACGCTTTATTGCTGACCGTAGAAACAGAACCGACTACGGAGCCGAGCTTTTTGCCTGTGCCGTAACCCACAATCACAACTTCATCGACTAATTGTGAGTCCGACTTCATGATAACTTTCATGTTGGGTTTGATTTCTCCTTCATAAGTAGCCATGCCAATAAATGAAATCCGTATTTTTTTTGCGGAAACGGGAATGTCTGATAAGACAAAATTTCCATTGGCATCGGTGATAGTACCGATACTGGTACCCACAAGTAAAACAGAGGCACCAACAACAGGTAAATCGTCCTCTTCTGAAATGACCACACCTGTTACTTTGGATGTCTGTGCCGTTACTACATTTATGCTCGTTAGCAAGCATGCTATTAGCAACATAAATTTTCTAATCATAAGTTTTCTTAAGGTTTAATTTTGTATTGTACACGATTGAATGCATGCAAATATATAAATAAATATGAGATTATCAATTTAAATACGAGACAAATGTGATAATAATATCAAATTGTTACTAATATTGGTTCTCTTTGTGACTTATAATCATTAGATGCTGTCTTTTTTTTATATTAATAGCTGTTTTATGACGATGTAATGAATATTTTATAGCAGTTGATGGGGTATCTTATTTTCTCTTAAATTTCAATTTTAATGAGTGATATAACAGGGTATTTTTCTATTGAATCTACATTCTGTTTTTTATTTATTTATATTTACATGTCACCTTTTCATTGAATTCTTTTGGTTTTATATAGGTGTTGTGTCTTCTGAATTAATGTATCATTTCTCGTAGAGAAACATGTCATTGCTCGTAGAGGAGTGAGGGGTTTCTCTACGAGTTTCGACTTATTTCTCGTAGAGGAAAAATAGTAAATTGTAACTGATTGGTAATTAGGGTTTTATTGGCTTGATTTCCTGTTGTGTATTTTTGATAAGGAAAATGCTTTTTCCCTTTCCGTCTTTTTTTTTTCGTTGCTCTGAAATTGTTACAGATTTGTGTGGACTTCGGAGATGCTTATGGTTGTTTTTAGGAATAGTTAGGTCGGGGGAAGGTGATGAATTAGTTGTACTATGGTATACATGGTAATAATTATCAGTCATTCGTCGAAATTGTATATTTATACATTTTCTCGTAGACTAAGAAAATGAGGCTAAATGTACTGTATTTATTTATTTGTTAAATAACAATGAGTCAGAATGATGGAATATAAAAAGTTATTCATGATGGTAGGGACCGCCATTTAAAATCGTCATTGCTCTATATATTTGTTCTACAAAAATGAGCCGTATCATTTGATGGGAGAAAGTCATCTTCGACATCGAAATTTTTTCGTGTGCTACATCATATACTTTTTGTGAGAACCCATAAGGACCTCCGATGACGAACACCAACCGCTTATTGACCGTGTTCATTTTGCGTTTCATCCACTCCGCAAATTCCAGAGAACGCATTTCCTTTCCATGTTCGTCGAGCAATACGATGACATCTCCCGGTTGGAAGGCTTTGCAAATGAGTTCCCCTTCCTTTTCCTTTTGTAGTTCCATCGAAATGTTTTTGGTGTTTTTAAGTTCGGGGATTACTTCCATATCAAAAGTAATGAAGCGTTTCGTGCGCTGAATATAATCGTTGATGGCGGTGATATAATGTTGTTCTACGGTTCGTCCTACGACGAGCAAAGTCGTTTTCATGTTGATACAGTTCTGATTATCGCACAAAAATAGCTGTTTTTTATTGTTTTCTGCAATAAATGCTTACCTTTGCGTATCATTAGGTATCAGATTTTGCTGAAAACTGATGTCTGAAAAGCTTGTGGTTATGAAAAAACGGGTACTTTTATGGATTGCCGGATTGATGTTTTCCGTATCTACGCTTTTGGCACAGGATGTGCCGGTGGGTGTAGTTCTGGCATTTAAGAAAGGAAGTTCTCAAGAGCTGAATAAATTCTTGGGTGATAAGGTTGATCTCATCATTCAGGCCCGCTCTACCAACACTGACAAGCAGGCTGCTGAAAGTACAATGAATACTTTTTTTGCCGACAATAAAGTTAGTGGCTTCAATGTAAACCATCAGGGGAAGCGTGACGAATCGAGTTTTGTTATAGGTACCTTGACTACTGCTAATGGAAACTTTCGGGTGAATTGTTTCTTCAAAAGAGTTCAGAACAAATATTTAATTCATCAAATAAGAATTGACAAAACCAATGAATAAAGAAAAAGAATTGATAGACAAGTTGATCGATCTTGCCTTTGCAGAAGATATAGGTGACGGCGATCATACTACTCTCTCATGTATCCCCGCCACTGCAATGGGGAAATCCAAATTGTTGATTAAAGAAGCCGGTGTATTGGCCGGAGTTGAAGTAGCGAAAGAAATTTTCAATCGCTTTGACCCTACAATGAAAGTAGAAGTTTTTATCAATGACGGTACGGAAGTGAAACCGGGTGATATAGTGATGGTGGTAGAAGGCAAAGTGCAATCGTTGTTGCAGACGGAACGTTTGATGCTGAATGTGATGCAACGTATGAGCGGTATCGCTACAATGACCCGTAAGTATGCTCAGAAACTGGTGGGTACTCATACTCATGTGCTCGACACCCGTAAGACTACGCCGGGAATGCGCATTCTGGAAAAGATGGCAGTCAAGATCGGCGGTGGTGTGAATCACCGTATCGGACTTTTTGATATGATCCTTCTGAAAGATAATCATGTGGATTTTGCCGGTGGCATTGATAAGGCCATTACTCGTGCCAAGGAATATTGCAAGGAAAAAGGCAAAGATCTGAAAATAGAAATTGAGGTCCGTAATTTTGATGAATTACAGCAAGTACTCGATTTGGGCGGGGTAGATCGCATTATGTTCGATAACTTCACACCGGAGATGACAAAGAAGGCGGTTGATATGGTAGCTGGAAAATATGAAACCGAATCTTCCGGTGGTATCACTTTCGACACGCTGCGTGATTATGCAGAATGTGGAGTCGATTTTATTTCCGTAGGAGCTTTGACGCATTCAGTGAAAGGTCTGGATATGAGTTTTAAAGCCTGCTGATAGGGCTTGCTATATTATTAACTGAACTTCCATAGGCTTGCAAACAATCTTGTCTGCCTGATGGAAGTTTTTTTATGGGTAGTCTGTTTTTAACTTCTTTTAGATATTCTTTTTGCAGCATTCTTTCGAATGTTGCGTCTAACTAACAAACGACGCAGAGAGGCGTCTGTAAAAAAGCACTGACATTGGAAAACGAGATAGAACTGATAAAGGGCTGCCGGGCAGGAAAGGATTCCGCCCGAAAGGAACTTTATACCCTCTATTCCAACAAGATGCTGGCGGTTTGTTATCGCTATACAGGCGATGTGGATGCGGCTTATGATGTATTGCATGATGGTTTTATTAAAATTTTTACTCATTTTTCGTTTCGTGGAGAGTCGTCGTTAGGCACATGGATAACAAGGGTGATGGTGACTCAGGCACTTGACTATCTCCGACGGCAAAAGCGTATCACTCAAGTGATAGTGCATGAGGAACAGATTCCGGATATACCGGATATAACAGAAAATGGGAGCGATATATCTGAAGAACAACTGATGGCTTTCGTTGCTGATTTGCCAGATGGGTGTCGAACCGTATTCAACCTTTATGTGTTTGAAGAGAAGTCGCATAAGGAAATAGCCGAAATTCTTCATATCAAAGAACATTCGTCTACTTCACAACTTCACAGAGCCAAATATTTGTTAGCAAAAAGAATTAAAGAATATAGAAACCATGAAGAGAGAAAATGATGAAATAACCGACTTGTTCCGTTCTCGTCTCGGTCATGCTGAAATGACGGTGAGGGAGAGCTTCTGGGAAGAACTGAACGAGGATGTGGCTGCTTGCTGCCAGCAACGGCGCCGGGTATTGTTCTTCCGGGTGGCTGCCGCCGCTTCCGTATTACTCGTATTGGCAGCATCATCAGCGGCTTTTTGGTTTTTCTCACCCAAAGAGGAGATGGAGGAAGCATTTACACAGCTTGCTGTGTCGGGAGTGGGAACGTTGGATGGCGATAGGGCGAATCAATCATTTTCACCCTCCCGGACCGAACCTGTATTATACAAACCCACACCGGGTAAAATGGCTGTATTGTCCCATGCTGATGAAGAGGATGACGATTCGGTATCTGTGACATTATCCGTGTCATTCAGTTTTTCGGCTACGGCTACCAATAACGGCTATGTAAGAGATAGAAATGCGGGGGATAATATCTGGAAGACAAGTTCGGGAAACGATGATATAGCTCCGGTTGCGGTAGAAAAAGAACCGGATATGGCTTCTGTTGTATCTAAAGTGGAAAAGAAACGTACTTGGGCTGTAAAAACTACTGTCGGTACGGCGCTTCCGGCAGAAAAACGGAAATATAAGATGCCTGTTATGGCAGGAGTAACAATCGAAAAAAGATTGGGTGAATATTTGGGTATAGAGACCGGATTGGCGTATTCAAATCTCCGTGCCAATGGTCAGGGGCTTCACTATCTGGGTATTCCGGTTAAAATGAATGTGTATTTGGCCGATCTGAAGAAATTTGATTTATACGCTTCTATAGGGGCGGTTGCTGATAAGTGTATAGCCGGTGCACCCAGTAATAATTTCAAAAACGAACCGGTACAATTGGCTGTGACGGCCGGAGTGGGAGTAAGTTATAAAGTAAATGACCGGATTGCGCTTTTTGCAGAGCCGGGAGTATCACATCATTTTGATACGGATTCGAGAATTGAAACGATACGTACCAAACGCCCCACTAATTTTAACCTTTTATGCGGACTTCGCATGACTTATTAACCATATAATAATGTGTGTTATGAAAAAAACATGGATGATGCTGTTTGCTGTTTTGATGGCGCTTATGCTTACGGGATGCGGTAAAGAGACCTTGGACTATAATAATCCGGATGTCGACCTTTTTGTGAAACAACTGAAATCCGGAACTTACAATACTAAAAATGAAAAAGGAATTGTTGAAGTTCCTCATTTTACGGAAGAGGATATTCCCGAATTACTTGCTTATGCGGAGGATTTGAGTGTGATACCTGCATTTCCTTCCGTGTACAATAGTAACAGTGGCAAGATACGTTTGGGCGAGTGTATTTTGTGGACTGTAGAAAGTATTCGTCTTGGAATTCCTGCTTCTATGGGATGTCATATGGTCGAAGTGAATGCTGAGAACTATGAAGCTATTTACTTCTTGTCCGATGAAGAAATTCTGGATGCGGCTGCCCGTTATCGTCGTTGGTGGGAAACCAGAAAGTATCCCCGGACGGCTTGGACGATTGATCCCTGTTATGATGAACCGCTTTGCGGAAGTGGTTATCGCTGGTGGTAGTCTAAACAACTGAACATGGCTAAACGTTTTATTATATTGCTGCTGATTTTGTCAGTGGCCGGGGAGTTGTATACTTAATGGACAAGGATGACGGAACATACATTAATGATGCTTTGATCCTATAAATGATAAATGAAATTTGAGAATGACGAAGTGCTTTATATTGTTTTTATTGATCTGTTTGTCTGTTCCTGTGGTTTATTCTCAGGAATGGACGAAGAAGGATTCGTTAAATCTCAGTCGTGTATTAAAAGAGGAGGGCGAGATAAAACTAAATCCGGAGGCTGTGAAACAGATTGATTTCGGTTCGGATATAATGGGAACTCCGTTGATGTCGACGGAGAAGAACTGGATGCTGCCGGACGAATCTCTTCCTTCTGCCTTACCCAATACCTTACCGTTGGAAAAAAGGCAGATGCTTTCTCTGCATCCCTATAAGGCGAATACTCCTTATGACTGGGATCCGGTTTATCAGAAAAAGATACAAGTAGGTAAGGATACTTGGAGAGGAGACCCTTTTTATCGGATCAAGACGTTCAGAGGGTATACCAATACATCGAAGGCGCCGTTGAGGGTTATGGTGATAACGCAGCCTTCCCTGACCGAGATTGAAGCTATTAAGTTGCAGTATAAGCCGTTATTCGGGCAGTCGAATGGCTCGATGGCAGGTGTGGCTATCGGCGGTTTTAATTTCATGTATGTTTTTACAAAGGATTTTTGGGATAAAAAGGGACGTGAACGCCGTGCCCGCACCTTAGAAGTGTTGAAAACCTACGGTGATTCGACTACCGTCCTTGTTCCGAAGCCTGTATTACAATTCATTACTCATTGAACTATCTAAAAGGTGAATTTGTTAAATTAGTAAAATGGAAGGCTTCTCCATACAACGATGGAGAGGGGAAAATAAATATAAATAGATTCGATTTATGAATAGAATTTCTACTCTTTTGGGTATTCGTTATCCTATTATTCAAGGAGGTATGGTATGGTGCAGTGGTTGGCGTTTGGCGTCGGCAGTAAGTAATTCCGGAGGGTTGGGACTTATTGGTGCCGGGTCTATGCATCCCGAAGTTCTGCGTCAACACATTCGAAAATGTCGGGCTGTTACCGATTTGCCTTTCGGAGTGAATATTCCATTGATGTATCCGCAGATAGAAGAAGTGATGAATATCGTGGTCGAAGAAGGAGTGAAAATCGTCTTTACTTCTGCCGGTAATCCGAAGACATGGACCGGATGGTTGAAAGAACGTGGAATTACGGTGGTGCATGTTGTCTCTTCTTCTAAATTTGCAGTGAAGAGCGAAGAGGCCGGTGTGGATGCGATTGTGGCTGAAGGATTCGAAGCCGGAGGGCACAACGGACGTGAAGAAACCACTACGTTCTGTCTTGTTCCGGCTGTTCGCCGGGCTACTACTCTGCCCTTGATAGCTGCCGGTGGTATTGCAACCGGTGAAGGAATTCTGGCAGCCATGGTATTGGGAGCGGAAGGTGTACAGATCGGGACTCGCTTTGCGCTTACCTATGAGAGTTCAGCCAGTGATGTATTCAAAGAATATTGCTTACGGCTGAATGAAGGTGACACTAAATTATTATTGAAAAAATTGGCTCCTACCCGTTTAGTGACCAATAGTTTTCGGGATGCGGTAGAAGCAGCAGAAGATCGTGGGGCGTCTGCCGAAGAGTTGCGGGAGCTTTTGGGAAGAGGACGAGCCAAAAAAGGAATTTTTGAGGGTGATCTTGAAGAAGGAGAATTGGAAATAGGACAAGTAGCTTCTTTATTTCGGCAGCAGCAGTCTGTGGCGGAGGTCATGAAAGAATTGCTTGAAGAGTATGAGAGGAGAAAACAAACGCTGACTACCAATTTGTTTTAGACAGAAGCCTCTCCCCAGCCCTCTCCGCGGGAGAGGGGGTACAGATACCCTTGTCTATTAATTAGTTGCAAAACTAACTTAGCCCCCTCTCCCACGGAGAGGGCTGGGGAGAGGCTTCTTGTCTTTCTTATTTTTTACTAATTCCAAATACATCGGCTACAGCTTTGTATACCACTTTTCCTTCTACTATATTCAGCCCTTTTGCAAGTGCCGGATCGTCTTCGCAGGCTTTTTGCCAACCTTTATCGGCAAGAGCTGTCACATAAGGTAAAGTAGCGTTAGTCAGGGCGAGAGTCGATGTGTAAGGTACTGCTCCCGGGATGTTGGCGACAGCATAGTGTACGATTCCGTCTACAATATAAGTAGGATCACTATGGGTAGTCGGGTGCGATGTTTCGAAGCAACCTCCCTGGTCGATGGCTACATCTACCAATACAGTGCCCGGCTGCATCAGTTTCAGCATATCACGGGTGATCAGGTGAGGCGCTTTATCTCCCGGTATAAGGACAGATCCTATCACCAAGTCTACGGTCGGCAATTCCATTTTCAGGCGTAATTCCGAAGCGTAGAGAGTCTTTACATTGGGAGGCAGAGTTTCGCTTAAATAACGCAATCGTGCCAAATTTATGTCGGCGATAGTTACGTCCGCTCCCATGCCGGCGGCCATTTGTGCAGCATTACTTCCCACAATGCCACCGCCCAATATCAGCACTTTTGCCGGTTTTACTCCCGGTACGCCTCCTAATAATATCCCCTTCCCGCCTTGCGGGCGTTCCAAAAAACGAGCCCCTTCTTGGGTAGCCATTCTACCGGCGACTTCACTCATCGGTATTAACAAAGGTAATGAATGGTCGGCTTTTTCTACAGTTTCGTATGCCAGGCAGACCGATCCGTTTTCGATCATTGCCAGTGTCAGTTCTTTATCGGAAGCAAAATGAAAATAGGTGAATAATAATTGTCCTTTTCGGATAAGCTTGTACTCCGGGGCTATCGGCTCTTTCACTTTTACAATCATTTCGGCAATGGCATATACTTCTTCCATGGTAGGTAGAATCTGCGCTCCCACGGCTGTATAGGCTGCATCGGGAAAACCACTGTTGATGCCTGCGGTATGCTGTATGTAAACAGTATGCCCGCGTTTTACAATTTCGGCAACTCCGGATGGAGTCATACCCACACGGTTTTCGTTGTTTTTGATTTCCTTTGGTACTCCGATAATCATAACGTTACTGTATTAAGGGTTAAACATGTACGAATGTACGAAAAATGCTTGTGTGCCAATGCATAATAAGAGATGTTTAACAGCATATTGTCAGAAATAGTATCCGCATTAGTTGGATGGAAAGGAAAAATTATCCCTTTCACTGAGGGATGATTTGTTACTCCTTTATTTTAATATTTATCCGGAATGACGTACATTTGTCCTCTTAAAGAAATAATGTACCGCATGAAACTATATATCACAATCTTATTGTTCATTTATTGCATGCCGTCTTTTTCGCAGGAGAAACAGCGACAGGCATCTTTTGTCCCTCCATTCGATTTTCCTCTGACATTGAGTGGAAATTTTGGAGAGATACGGGCCAATCATTTTCATGGTGGACTTGATTTTAAGACCGGTGGTGCTATCGGAAAGCCGGTTCGCGCATTAGCCGACGGGTATATTTCTCGTATTCGCGTCACACACGGTTCGGGCTATGTACTCGATGTGGTTTACAACAATGGATATTCTACAATCAACCGGCATCTCAGCGGGTTTGTAGGGGCGATTGCAAAGCGGGTGGAAGATCTTCAGTACGAAAAGGAAAATTATGAAGTGGAAATAATTCCCGAACCGGGTGAGTATCCGGTAAAAGCCGGTCAGCAGATTGCCCGGAGTGGGAATACCGGTTATTCTTTTGGTCCGCATTTACATTTGGATGTGTTTGAGACCTCTTCTGGTGATTATATTGATCCGATGCCGTTTTTTTTGAAGCATATCAAGGATACTACTGCGCCTAAGGCAGAAGGTATAATGCTGTTTCCCCAACCGGGTAGGGGAGTAGTGGAAGGAATACAGAAGAACCAAACTTTTCCTCTGAATAATAATGGCCGCCCTATCGAAGCATGGGGCGTAATCGGAGCCGGTATCAAAGCGTATGATTATATGGACGGTGTACACAACCGTTATGGTGTGCATACGGTAGTCTTGACCGTAGATGGGCAGGAGGTATTCCGTAGCACGGTAGATCGCTTTTCGCAGGAAGAGAACCGGATGATAAATTCCTGGACTTGCGGGCAATATATGAAGTCTTTTATTGATCCGGGGAATACTCTTCGTATGTTGGAGACTGCCAATGATAACCGAGGATTGGTTACTATCGATGAGGAAAGAGATTACCGGTTTCTCTACACATTGACAGATGCGTTTGGCAATACCTCCCATACTCGTTTCACTGTGCGTGGAAAGAAGCAGCCGATTGAACGTTTACAACATCGTGAAAAGTATTTCTTTGCTTGGAATTGTAATAACTTTTTGCAGGAACCGGGTCTGACTCTGATTGTGCCTAAAGGAATGCTTTATGATGATGTGGCCTTGAATTATCAGATGAAAGCGGATAGCGGCGCTGTGGCTTTTACATATCAGTTGAGTGATGAATCTGTTCCGTTGCATGGCAGTTGCGAGTTACGTATCGGGCTGCGTCGTATGCCGTTGGCGGATACAACAAAATATTATGTGGCGCGTGTCACTCCCAAAGGACTTTACGGAGCCGGCGGTACTTACGAAGACGGATTCATGAAAACGACTGTTCGTGAGTTGGCTACTTATACGGTAGCCATTGATACGGTTCCTCCTGTGATCACTCCGGTCAACCCGAAGAATTGGGGGCGTACAGGGAAGATAGTCTATACCATTAAGGATAAAGCAACCGGTATCCGTTCTTATCGTGGAACTATTGATGGGAAATATGCGTTATTTGGAAGACCTAATTTAACCCGTTTCCAGTATATATGTGAACTTGATCCGAAACGCGTGGAAAAAGGAGGGAAGCATGTAGTGGAAATGGTTGCAGTAGATGGTTGTGGCAATGAAACCGTAGTACGTGACACCTTCGTGTGGTAAGGAATACAATCATATTTAAGTATATAGAACAATGAACAAGAAACTGATTCTTTGTGCTGCCTTTCTTGTGGCGGCAGTGGCGGATACTTTCGCCTGTACCAATCTCATTGTCGGAAAGAATGCTTCTGCCGACGGTTCGACCATCGTTTCCTATTCTGCCGATTCATATGGGCTGTTTGGAGAGTTATATCATTATCCGGCCGCTACTTATAAGAAAGGAACCATGCTGGATGTATATGAGTGGGATACCGGAAAATATCTTGGAAAAATAGAACAGGCTCGCCAGACTTACAACGTCATAGGTAATATGAACGAGTATCAGGTAACCATTGGGGAAACTACTTTTGGGGGGCGTCCGGAATTAGCAGATTCTACCGGGATTATCGATTATGGCAGCCTTATATATATCGGTTTGCAACGTTCGCGTACAGCTCGTGAGGCCATTCGGATTATGACTGACCTTGTACAGGAATATGGCTATTATAGCGAAGGAGAGTCTTTTACCATTGCCGATCCCAATGAAATATGGATTATGGAGATGATCGGTAAAGGTCCCGGTATACGTGGTGCCGTATGGGTGGCTGTACGCGTGCCCGATGATTGTATCTCTGCTCATGCCAACCAGGCGCGTATCCAGCAGTTTGATATGAACGATAAGGAGAATTGTCTTTATTCTCCGGACGTGATTTCTTTTGCCCGCGAAAAGGGATATTTTAATGGGGTGAATAAGGACTTCAGCTTTGCCCAAGCATATGCTCCACTTGATTTCGGTGCCCGCCGTTATTGTGAAGCCCGTGTCTGGAGTTATTTCAATATGTTTACCGATCAGGGAGAGGCATACCTTCCTTATATACAGGGAGAAACAGACGAACCGATGCCGTTGTTCGTGAAGCCTAACCGTAAGATTTCCGTACAGGATGTACAGAATGCCATGCGTGATCACTATGAAGGGACTCCCCTCGATATCAGCAATGATTTTGGTGCCGGCCCTTATAAGATCCCATATCGTCTTTCGCCGCTTTCTTTTAAAGTGGGTGATCAGGAATATTTCAATGAGCGCCCTATTTCCACTCAGCAAACCGGTTTTGTTTTTGTTGCGCAAATGCGTGCCAGTATGCCCGATCCGGTGGGTGGTGTACTTTGGTTTGGTACGGACGATGCCAATATGACGGTATTCACCCCGGTATACTGCTGTACGGATAAAGTGCCTGTATGCTATTCCCGTGTAGGTGGAGCCGATTATATCACTTTCTCTTGGGATTCTTCTTTCTGGATTTTCAATTGGGTATCCAATATGGTATATCCGCGTTACGATTTGATGATCGGTGATATCCGTGCTGCACAGCAGGAACTTGAAAGTACTTTCCACGAGGCACAGGCCGGTATTGAAAATATGGCTACGCGCATTTATCAAAAGGATCCGGCCGGAGCCAAGGCTTTTCTCACCAATTATACTAATATGACTGCTCAAAGTACTTTCGATACTTGGAAGCGGTTGGGAGAGTTTATCATAGTGAAATACGCTGACGGTGTGATTCGCAAGATGAAAGATGGTAAGTTCGAACGTAACTCTATCGGTCAGCCTGCCGGTGTGGTTCGTCCGGGTTATCCGAAAGAATTTCTTGAAGAATATGTAAAACAAACAGGCGAACGTTACAAAGTGAAATAATTATTTAATATATGGATATTCTGTGCTGAAAACCGCATGTCGATTGATGTATCGGCCATTATCACATTAACACAATATTCATTTATTTATTAGGAATTCTTATTTAATTCTTTTACATTTGTGACTTATAGAGATTAATGAATCATTAACCAATAAATAACAATCTAAATGGAAAATCAGGAACTCATCAAGCAGGTGACTGAGAAAGCTGAAAAATGGCTTACCCCGGCATATGATGCCGAAACTCAGGCTGAAGTGAAACGTATGTTGGCAAATGAAGATAAAACCGAGTTGATAGAAGCTTTCTATAAAGATTTGGAATTCGGTACAGGCGGTCTGCGCGGTATCATGGGTGTAGGTACCAATCGCATGAATATCTATACGGTAGGGGCTGCCACTCAAGGGCTTTCCAACTATTTGAATGCTAATTTTAAAGATATTCCGCAGATTTCCGTAGTGGTAGGATACGACTGCCGCAACAACAGTGATCTTTTTGCAAAAATTTCCGCAGATATTTTTGCTGCTAACGGTATCAAAGTATATCTGTTCGAAGATATGCGCCCGACTCCTGAAATGTCATTTGCTATCCGTCACCTCGGTTGCCAAAGCGGTATTATTCTGACAGCTTCTCATAATCCGAAAGAATATAACGGTTACAAGGCTTATTGGGATGATGGTGCACAGGTATTGGCACCGCATGATAAAGGAATTATCGATGAAGTGAATAAGATAACTTCTGCTGCCGACATTAAATTCCGGGGTAATTCTGATGCCGGTTTGATTCAGATTGTCGGCGAAGACATTGATAAACCTTATCTGGAAAAGGTTAAAACCATTTCTATCGATCCGGAAGCTATCGCTCACCAGAAAGATATGAAGATTGTTTATACTCCGATTCACGGTACGGGTATGATGCTTATTCCGCGTGCATTGAAGATGTGGGGTTTTGAGAATGTCCATACGGTTCCCGAACAGATGATTAAGGATGGTAACTTCCCGACAGTTGTTTCTCCGAATCCCGAAAATGCCGAGGCATTGACTATGGCTGTCAATCTGGCTAAGGAAATCGATGCCGACCTGGTAATGGCGAGTGATCCTGATGCCGACCGTGTGGGTATTGCCTGTAAGGATGATAAGGGCGAATGGGTACTTATCAATGGTAACCAGACTTGCTTGATGTATCTTTATTATATCATTACCCAGTATAAGAAATTGGGCAAGATGACAGGGAAGGAATTTGTAGTGAAAACAATTGTTACTACCGAACTTATCAAGAAAATAGCTGAGAAGAACGGCATTGAAATGCTCGATTGCTATACCGGTTTTAAATGGATTGCACGCGAGATTCGTTTGCGTGAAGGTAAGCAGGTTTACATCGGCGGTGGTGAAGAAAGCTATGGTTTCCTTGCCGAAGATTTTGTACGTGATAAAGATGCCGTATCTGCTTGTTGCTTGATTTCCGAAATTGCTGCATGGGCGAAAGACAATGGCAAAACATTGTATCAATTGCTGCTGGATATCTATGTGGAATATGGTTTCTCTAAAGAAAAAGGTATTAGCGTAGTAAAACCCGGTAAGAGCGGTGCGGAAGAAATCAAGCAGATGATGGTTGATTTCCGTAATAATCCTCCGCGCGAACTGGCAGGTTCTAAAGTAATCCTTTGGAAAGACTTCCAGACTTTGAAACAGATTGACGAAGACGGTCGTGTAACCAAAATCGATATGCCGGATAAGTCGAACGTACTTCAATATTTCACTCAGGATGGCGGCAAGGTTTCTATCCGTCCTTCGGGAACAGAGCCTAAGATTAAGTTCTATATCGAAGTGAAAGGAGAGATGGGCTGTCGTAATTGTTTTGCCGGTGCTGATGCAAGTGCCGATGAAAAGATCAAGGCTGTGATGAAATCACTCGGTATCTGAGTACTTCCCTTGCGGGCAGATACTCCAGATAATGGAAAATGATAGATAAAAAGGGGCTATTACCGGATTATGCGGTGATAGCCTCTCTTTTTTGTATTCTTTTTGTTTCTTTAGTCTATCGGGCTTAATCATTCTGTGTTAAACGTTGTTCTATGTGCAACATCTAAACCAATTAATATATGAAAGATCTGATAGCCGGCATCAAATACGATGCCTCGAAAGTGATTAGTCGGGCCATTGGGCCGAGTAAAGAATTTTGCATGGGATATATGAATCCGGGTATGCCGGATGGCGGAGGGTATATATCGACTATGAAACTTTCCGTTGGAACGGTCGATATCAAAGGACTTGATGTCGTGACCGAAAGTATTCTTGCCTATGACCGTTGCGGAAGGAGCGATGCTTATTTCGGACAGGTTAATATGCTGAATACCTCTTCTGCATTTTGCGGACTGAATGGGGCGATATGGGGATTGGATCTTGCCGTACACGAAGATATTGTTTCTGGAAAGGCAGTTCCTATGTACATGCAACCGCAAGTTTCCGGAAAAGAGATCCCCGTGTATAATGTTCGTCCTCTGCTGGATGCTACCGAACGTCTTTTTGGAAAGGAGAAACAACAGCGTTTTCCACCTATGCCGGGAGCACATATTGTTTGTGCCGGACAGGATGTCAGTGCGCGCGGACCATTGTGGGTGTGGGCCTGTATCGGAGTGGCTGTTCCTAAGAACAGGGATGTGGCTGCCTGCTTGTTTGTAGAAGATGCCGATACTTATGGCAATGATTCTACCACAGAGAGTGAAATGATCGGTTATCTTGAGGGCACGCTCCGTAAAGTGACCAATAGCATTGCGCTTTACGGGAAAGATCAGGAAGTGGAATACGAATGTATTTATGCCGGATATAAATATGTATTTGTTGAGTCCGATCAGGTTGGTTGTGCATTGGTGACTGTTCCTGCCGTTTATTTGGCGCAGAATGTTTTGCCCGAGGGTATGGATGCGTTTTCCTTGCACGGACTGCCGCTTGTTGAATGGGAGAAGAAATTGGATTTGAAAGAACTCACTTTCATGGAATAGCTCACGGGGTTTGTTTAAAAAGCAGGTCACGAAGATACATGGGTTTATTGATACTTTTGGAGGATGAATGCTGTTTTCATTCCATTCATAAGTTGTTCGTTTGTAGTTTATATGTACTTCGTGGCCTGTGTTTTTGTCATTTTCCGTTTTCTATCCACCAGTCTATCATTTTTCTTGCCAGACTTAGTTTTCTTGGCAATTCGGGTAAGTTGTCCCGGGTATAAAAGGCTCCGGAACTCAGCTCCTCATCCTGCAACGTGAGTTCTCCACCTGCATAGTCAGCGATAAATCCTACCATCAGTCCACTGGGATATGGCCAAGGCTGATTGGCAAAATAAGTGATATTCTTTACGTCCAGTCCGGTTTCTTCTTTCACCTCGCGCGCAACGCATTCTTCCAAAGTTTCTCCGGTTTCCAGAAAACCGGCCACAAGGCTGTTGAATGTACCTTTGAAATTGCGTGCATGTACCAGCAATAATTTATCTTCTTTACGGATCAGAACTAATATTGCCGTAGAAATAGAGGGATACATCTCGTTTCCGCATTTGGGGCATTTTTTCATGATAGGTGCTTTTTGCTCCATTGCTGTGCCGCATGCGGGGCAGAAACGACTATTGCGATCCCAGTGTAGTATTTCGGCTGCTTTTCCGGCAGTCTGATATTGCTTCAGTGGAATGAAATCGTAAGATGCACGTAGTCCGGTCATCATATACTTATCCGATTCTTCTACCGGATAATCAATGGCAATCGCTTTACAGGGATGCCCATCCAACATACATATTTCATGTATGTTGGTCTCCGGAGAGATATGGATCGGAGGTTGCCCGGCACAGGGGATTGAAAATCCGTTATCTGTTTTTTTAAGTAATAACTGGTCTTTATAGAAAATGATCCACCAGGTAGTTGTTAGTTTACTCATCTTTTTAATAACTTTTTTAATTCTTCTTCATTGAACCATTGTTGTTGTGACGGACGTCCCGTACCTCGGACGGCAGAAGTCTCTTGTGTTGCAGGGATTCCCACTTGACGGGTATGTACAATTTGGCAGGAGATATCCATCGTGTCCAACGGATCTCTCCTGCGAGGTTTGAAACTTGAATATTCTTTTGGAAATTCAACGCCTAATTCATCCAATAAAACTTTTAGTTGACGGCGCGGTCCTTTCGCTTTCGGGTTATCTTTCATTTGATACATCAGCTTGCGATGTTGGTCAAACGGCTCCTGGTATTCCCGCAGCATTTCCCGGTTGACGAAAGTAATGTAAGTGACCGTACCGTTTCCTGCGTATTCTATGATACTCAGCCCTTGGTTGTGTGCCA
Organism: Bacteroides sp. CAG:189; assembly: GCF_000432295.1. NCBI lineage: Bacteria > Pseudomonadati > Bacteroidota > Bacteroidia > Bacteroidales > Bacteroidaceae > Bacteroides > Bacteroides sp. CAG:189. Next base: position 157,178 of record NZ_HF991073.1, on the reverse strand, counting down.
GATATTTTGTATGCCTGTGCGTACACATTGCCGTGTCGTGTATCAGTTTGGAATAAAAGAAAAGTATAAAATCGTGTTCGTCCTTGAAAGGAATGCCTTTGGGAGTCATATACCGGCTTTTGATACGTTTCATGTAATGCGGTGTCACCCGGCTGCATCTGAAACGGTCGATGAGATAGATACCTTTTTCACCATATTCGTTGGTATAGAAGGTATAGAAAGCTTCGATAAACATTTTATTGTTTAAAACGACGAGCATAATGTTCCATTCGATTCCGGTATGCGGAGAGGTGACACGTACGTGACTCTCCACCGGAAACGTCAGTGAACATCTCAATCGGGTACCGCTTCTCGCCATTAATTCCCGGTATTCTTCGGACAAGAAAGTCCATTCTTTACTTAGTTCTGCTTCTATCTGTATAGGTAGGAGGTTGTTGCTGTATTCTTTCATGAAAAAATCATTATGTTCGCTTGCGGCGTTATCTCTTAGAAGAGGATGATAAATTTCAGACAAAGGTATGAAAATTTTCAATACCTATTTCATTCACGAAATATTTGTCGTGAGAAACCACAACTACCGTGCCTGTATAATTTTTGATTGTCGCCGTGATGATTTCGATGCTTTGAATATCCAGATTATTCGTAGGCTCATCCAGAATGAACATGTCCGGAGTATTGTCACTGATCATCAGACAGCAAAAAGCAAGTCTCATCTTTTCACCGCCACTTAATTTCCGGCAAGATTTGTCCCATACGGTTGCCGGAAACAGGTAGCGGTTGAGTATGGTTTTTATTTCATGTTCAGGTAGATTACGACTATTAAAGGTTTCCGCCTGTTCGAGGACACTCTTGTCATTTTTAATAATGGAATATTCCTGATTGAGGTAAACGTATTTGAAGTCTATACGGGAAAGGCTCCCTTGTGTGGGGACAATCTCTCCGGTAATGAGTTTCAATAAAGTTGTTTTTCCCGATCCATTTACTCCTTTGATACAGAGACGGTCACCGCTTTTTAGCTGAAAACTCAAGGATTCTTTCCATAATGCGTCATTATTGTTATAACTGAAATTGATATCCTTGGCCGTAATCAATATCTTACCGGTATGTAGCGAAGAAGCATTGAAATCAGTTTTTAGCGCTGCCGTACCGGTAAGGGTATTTCTGAGTCGGTTCATTTCATTTGTCAGTTGCTCTGATTTTTCGGCATGTATGTTATTTAGTTTGGTTGTACTTTTTTCTGCTTTATCTTTTAGGGTATTCATTGCTATGCGAGGAATCCTTTTTTTTATATTCGCTTTTTCTCCACGTACGTTTTGTTTATTTTTTCGTTCTGCCATTTCTCTGGCTGTTTTCTTAGCCAGACGTAATTCTTTCTCTTTTTCTTCGAGTTGCTGCTGTAAAGCATTCATCATGATACCTTTCTGTTCTTTGTAGAATTCATAATTTCCTCCATATACGTTTATGCCGCTCCGGGTAAGTTCGCAGGTAGTATTCAGTAAGTTGAGCAGTGTCCGGTCGTGGCTGACGATAATCAAAGTAGAAGAGGTCCTTTTCACAAATTCATAGAGTTGTTTTCTGCCTTCTGTATCCAGGTGGTTGGTCGGTTCATCCAACAGGATGACAGAAGGGGCATGTATTTCCATACCTGCCAGAAACACCCGTGTTTTTTCTCCGCCGCTCAGTTCGCACATCGATTGTGACGTTGATTTATCATGTATTCCCCAAGAAACTAATGCAGTTTGTACCCGCTCTTCAATATTCCAGTCATCATTCAGAATATGAAAGTTTTCTACGGAAGCATCACCGTTCAGGATAGCATGTAGTGCTCTAATTTTCGTATCTATCTGCAATGCTTCTGCAATAGTCTGATTATCGTACTGTCCGAAGTGTTGAGGGATGTAATATAAATCATCCGGACGAATGATTGTACCCGATGAAGGGGGAAGCCATCCCGCAATAATCTGTAAGAGAGTTGATTTCCCTGATCCGTTATTACCGATTAATGCTACTTTTTGTCCTTTATTTACAGATAGATCGAGGTCTTTGAATAGAATATCTTTATCTGCGTGTATGTATGTGATTTTTTGAATGGATATACTCATGCTGATTATGGTTTTGAAAGTTTAAAGACTGGGATTGGTCATCACGAAAAAGTAGGGAGGAGAGAGATAAACACAATAGTGGCCAAACATACACGTTTGTGATGCTCAGTGTCGATAGAAAAATAGCATGTAAAAAGTGATGTTTACCGAAATGTGTTGTCTTACTTGGATATTCTCATCGGAGTAGTTTAATTAATTCCGGGGGCAAAGGTAAGATAAAAAATGAAACTCCCAACACTATATTAGTATCAATATTTAATTTCCTACTAATTTCACGGACAATTTTAAGGTCGACTCATATTAAATATAGTCGCTAAGGCGTGAAAGACTCATTCTGATTAGTTTGGAAAAAGATTTTTGATTGAAATCCATTTCAAACATGTGGAGCTTAAGAACATCTACCCTTGGAGGATAGGAAAACTTTTAAAACAGATCGATGGTTTATATAGTGAGAAAATCGCACGTCTGATTTTAACATTGTTAATCCTGTTTTCGGCATATGGTTTCTTCCGTTGCAAAACATTAATTTCTTTACCTGTAAAGAAGCGTATTCTTACCAACAAGAATACGTATTTAACACAGTATTAAAAGCGTATTCTTACAGGCTAAGAATATCAGTTTAATTGTTTATTAAATAAGTGATTAATTCTTTGATATACAGTGGTTAACGCCATTTGTATTTGTCTCCCGGTATGGAATATCCCCTATTGGTTCGAAAAATGACTCTTTCCTGTACTTGTCAAATTAGCAACTTCAGTTGTGTCAAATTGCTTTTTATCATTACTTATAAAAGTTTCTCATATGCCATGCGGCTTCCTCTTTGATATAATATTTCACCACAATAACTGAATCCTAACTTTTCTAACATTCTGTGCATATAGAAATTATCAAAATTGGTATCTACTTTGAAACTATGAATGCCTTGACTGCGGCTTAGCTCTTCTACTTTCTGCATAAATAGAGAGGCGATTCCTTTTTGTTTCATTTCATTGGCAACGGCCAGCCGATGAACAACTACATAAGGTTGTTCGCTTAACCAGCTACCGTCAATGAAATTGTAGGCAGGTTCCCCGTCAAAGACTACTGCGGCATAAGCTATGATATCGGCTTCACTGCACAATACATAGGCATAACCGTTACGAATGTCATTAGCTATATCTTCTGGTAAAGGATACGTTTCGTCCCATTGCTGTTTGTTTTGCCGAAGCATTTGTGCTTTGGCTTGCAAGATGATTTCCCATATTCTGGCAGCATCTTCGGTGGTTGCTTTTCGAAATGTCAGTTGCATATTGTTTTATAAATAACGTCTTACTGTGATAATTCTTTGAAATGAAAAAGTCTTGTTGCAAAAATAGAAAAAAAGAAAGGAATTTTACCCTATAATAGTAAAAATAGCACCTGCACTTGCCGATAATTTAAGCAGGCACAGGTGTTGTTTGAGGAAATTTTTAAAAAGTTTTTAAGTTTCCTGTTTAATCGAATGTGAATAATTGATTCAGGACTTCGCTCATACTCGGATGCGTGAAAATAAAATCACGCAGGAAGCTGTAATGTTGTCCGGACTTCATGGCTACATTGACGATATTGATCATTTCCGATGCATCTGCACAGAATAAAGTACATCCCATGATTTTTCCGGTGTGCGCATCGACGATTGCCTTCAGCATGCCATCTACCTTTTGTAATGTGCGGGCACGCGCTACGGCTGTTGCCGGTAAACGGGATACTTTGAATGAATAACCTTTTTTTATGGCTTCCTCTTCCGTGAGACCGACGTGTGCCAAAGGAGGATCTATGAATACAGAGTAAGCAAGCGGGTTGCGATCTTCCGTTGTCCGTTCTTTGTCACCGAATAGCTTGTTACGAATAATCCGGTAATCGTCCAAAGAGACATAAGTAAATTGCGGACCTCCTTTCACATCTCCCATCGCCCATATATGCGGAGTGGTAGTATGCAGATGTACATCTGTGATGATTGCACCTTGTGAATCGACTTGTACGCCTGCTGCTTGAAGATTTAATCCGTCGATCATCGGTTTACGTCCTGTTGCCAATAGGATGGCATCTCCATCTATAAAATAAGGAGTACCGTCCGAAGCGTCCGTATAGGCCAGCGTAACGCCGTCGGCCGTATCATGAATTGATTGTGCGCGGGCATTCAAACGGATTTCGATACCTTTTCTTTCCAGAACCTCCCGTACACTGTTGGCAATATCCCGGTCTTCACGCGGCATGAAGAATCTGTCCCCTTCCAGGATGGTTACTTTACTTCCGAATTCGGCATACATAGATGCGAATTCAAGTCCGATATATCCACCGCCTACAATAATGAGGTGTTGGGGAAGTAGTTCCATATCCAGTAAGGTTGAACTGGTATACACCCGCTTGCTATCACGGATACCATCGATGGCGGGGATAATACTCGTAGAACCGGTATTGATGAAAATTTCTTTTCCTTGCAATTCTATTTCTTCATCGGGGAGTGTTACTTTTACTGTGTCAGGACATATAAAGGAAGCAGTTCCGGTATAGATCGTTATGTTCGGACGGTTGGCCAGGTCATCGAAATTCTTGTCACGCAGGAATGAGGTTAATTTGTCTTTACGGGCAATGGCTAATTTATAAAAGTTACTTTGCTTTTTGTAATCCCCCTGATACATAATTCCGGATATTTCTGCTTCATGTATCAAAGCCTTGGTTGGTATACAAGCTACATTTATACACGTACCGCCATACATTTTGTCAGAGCGTTCTATCAGGGCTATTTTCCAGCCACGATTGGCCAGTTCGGCAGCTAATGTCTTTCCACCTTTGCCGAAACCTATAATAATTGCATCATATTGTTTCATAATTCTTGTCTTTTTAAGAGGTTATTATTTAGAACATAACATTTGGAAGATGACATTTGTTTCGATTGTTGAATGAGAACGGTGAGTGTGATTGAAGCCAGTTCGATGAATAAAAGGTATTTTTAACCATAATAAATTAAATTCATTAAATAACTGTGTATCAATAAGAATTGTTTGTGTAAGCATTTAAGATGTGAAGTAACGGTGAAACGCAGATGTGAAATGATAATTGTATGGTTAAAATGATATACAACGTTTGTGGATTGTAATATCTTGGTTTATAGCATGTTATATAAAAGATTTTTTTCTCGTAGAGGAGTTGGTTGAAACTCGTAGAGAAACCACTCGTTCCTCGTAGAGAAACGAAACGTTTCTTTACGAGAAAACGATGGGGATTTTATAAAAAGTTACAATATGTGTGGGTTCGACGTAAAAGAAAAGCCTTTTATTGTATGATTTGTTGAATATCTATAAATTGTTTCCGGCTTCTTTATCTGTGTAATTTCTATTCTACTATTTTTCTTGTTTTTCAGCTTCATTACGGAATTGAACGGTACTTTGTCCGGTCATATTCTTAAAAAAGCGACTGAATGAAGACTGATCTTCAAAACCTAACAGATCGGCTATTTCTTTGGAACTCTTTGTGCTGTACAATAAGAGACGTTTAGCCTCAGCCTCTATCCGTTCATGAATGATACGGAGTGGGGAGGGGAGTTTGCAAGTTGAAAAAATATTCGATAGTGTTTTCGGGGATTTATGCAGCATATCCGCGTAATCCTGCACTTGTTTCTTTTCCCGATAATGGGTATCTACCAAAATAAAGAACTGGCGGATAATTTCGAAACTATACTCTTTTTCCTGAGTAATATTCAATCGATGGCGTGCAATGCGTGTACTTTGAATAATGAAACGCTTCAATTGTATACGAAGCATTTCCTCCTGCAAATTGTCTGTGACGGAAAACTCTTTACAGAGGGTGTCGGCAATGTCATTCAGGGTTTTCTGTTCCGCTTCGTTCAATGTGAAACGTATCACATGCGAAGAACCGTTGAATAAGAATCCACTACAGGATACTTCGTGGTCATTGCCATAAATACAGTAAAAGTTGCTGTTGAACAACAAAGTCAGATAGTCTCCGTCAATAGATTTAAATTCCAGATGCTGCAAGTTGGAAAGGGAGATTATCTCATTTTTTGCAAGCATTATTTCCTGGTGGTCTATTTCCAGCGTTATACTTCCGCTTCTTACCCAGATAAATTTGTAAAGGCTCTTTTCTTTTTGCAGAGTTTTGTCTGCGTGATAAGAATCGGTAAGAACGAGCTTACCTTTTAATTTGGTATTGAATTGTTGAGTCATCATACTTTCATTGCTGAGGCGTCAAATGAAAGAGGCAACAGTACGCCGATACTTTTTACCTCATAAATGGCTTTTTTCCCATAGAGAAGAATGCGAATGGGCCGTTGGTAACGTTTTTCAGTTTCCAGTATCACCTGTCGGCACGCCCCGCATGGTGGGATCGGGAGATCGATAAAATCTTTTTCCGTTCGGGCGGCAATGGCAAGCGTAGTTACCGGCTGATCCGGATATTGTGAGTTGGCATAGAACAAAGTAGTACGTTCGGCGCACAACCCCGATGGATAAGCGGCGTTTTCCTGATTGGTTCCGGTCACTACAGTGCCATTGGCAAGAAGGGCGGCGGCACCTACGGAAAACTTGGAATAAGGAGCATAGCTACGGCCGGTTGCTTCCATGGCAGCCGTCATCAGAGCCTGATCCGTTTTAGTAAGTTCATCAAACTCATATACTTTGATAGTACTGGTAATCGTCAGGTCTTTCATCTTTATCAAGGGTTTTTGTTCTACAATTAATGTTACAAAGTTAGGAAAGAGATTGATAATCCCAATTATTTTTATGATTTTTGTGGCATTTAACTCACATTATCTATTTATAAAATGGACAAAAGACTTCTCAGACTTATTGTAGTGACTATTGTGCTTGTTTGCTCTGTGGGTGCACAGGCTCAACGCCGGAACTCACGTTATGTGACTTATATCGATAAATACAAGGATCTTGCCATAGAGCAGATGAAAGAACACAAAATTCCTGCCAGCATCACGTTGGCACAAGGGTTGCTCGAGAGCGGTGCGGGAATGAGTGAGTTGGCACGTAAGAGTAACAATCATTTTGGTATCAAGTGTGGGGGAAGTTGGAAAGGCCGTACGGTGCGACACGACGATGATGCCCGTCAGGAATGTTTTCGCGCTTACAAAAATCCGAGGGATTCTTATGAAGATCATTCTACGTTTCTTACCCGGGGGGCTCGTTATGCCTTTCTTTTTAAACTCGACATAACCGATTATAAAGGGTGGGCACGCGGATTGAAGAAAGCCGGTTATGCCACAGATCCTTCCTATGCTAATCGTTTGATTACGATTATCGAAGATTATGATTTGTATAAATATGATGCTCAGGGAGTCTACTCAAAACGGAAATTAAGAAAGCACCCGTGGTTGCTGAATCCGCATCCGGTATACATCGCCAATGATATTGCTTATGTGGTTGCCCGTAGCGGCGATACTTTTAAAGAACTGGGTGATGAGTTCGGGATCAGTTGGAAGAAACTGGTAAAATACAATGATCTGCAGCGCGATTATACGCTGACACAGGGGGATATTATCTATTTGAAGGCGAAAAAGAAAAAGGCTCCGAAGCAGTATAATGTATATATAGTGAAGGATGGAGACTCGATGCATACCATTTCGCAGAAATACGGTATTCGTTTGAAGAATCTTTATAAAATGAACCGGAAAGACGGTGATTATATTCCGGAAGTTGGTGACCGTTTAAGGTTGAGATAGTCGGTTATTTATGCCTTATGATTCTCTAAATTCGTACAGGGTGTTCGAAAACGAACATCCTGTCTTTTTCTTTTTTATCTTGTTTTCAGATGATTATGAATTTGGCACGGATTTGGTATCCCTGATAGCGAATGATGACTGATGATTTATAAGCCATTATTCATAAATCATAATTCCTAAATAAATATAAGATGGACAGAGAAATTCCCAAAGAGATACGCAAGAAAGAGCGTAATAAAAAGATTATCCGTTTTTCAGCTATTGCTGTCACGATTGTTGTGGTTATCAGTATTCTGATTTCCCTGATGCGTACGGGAGTGAAGAAAAAAGACATTATACTCTCTGTCGTTGATCAAGGAACGATTGAAGTCAGTGTCAGTGCATCGGGGAAGGTGGCACCTGCTTTCGAAGAGATTATCACGTCTCCCATCAATAGCCGTATTGTTGAAGTCTATCGTCGTGGTGGTGACAGTGTGGATGTGGGAACACCGATTTTGAAGCTCGATTTGCAAAGTACGGAAACGGAGTATAAAAAACTGCTCGATGAAGAAGAGATGAGACGTTATAAATTGGAGCAGCTTCGTGTCAATAACCAGACGAAACTTTCTGATATGGCTATGCAGATTAAAGTGTCTGCCATGAAGTTGAACCGGATGAAGGTAGAGCTTCGCAACGAACATTATCTGGATAGCCTGGGTGCCGGTACTACCGATAAAGTACGTCAGGCTGAACTGAGTTATAATGTAGCCCAACTCGAATATGAACAGCTCAAACAACAGTATGATAATGAAAAGGAAGTTGCTGCCGCCGAGTTGAAAGTGCAGGAACTCGATTTCAACATTTTCCGGAAGAATCTTGCCGAGATGAAACGTACATTGGATGATGCGCAGATTCGTTCACCGCGTAAGGCCATTCTCACTTATATTAATAATCAAGTGGGTGCTCAGGTTCCTCAAGGTGGTCAGGTAGCTATTATTTCCGATTTAAGTCATTTCAAGGTAGAGGGTGAAATAGCGGATACTTATGGTGACCGTGTGGCTGCCGGTGGAAAAGCGATCGTGAAAATCGGTACGGAAAAGCTGGAAGGAGTGGTCAGCAGTGTGACTCCCTTGTCTAAAAACGGGGTAATCTCTTTCTCTGTACAATTGATGGATGACAATAACCGCCGTTTGCGTTCGGGACTGAAGACGGATGTATATGTGATGAATGCTGTGAAAGAAGACGTGATGCGTATTGCCAATGCCTCTTACTATGTGGGACGTGGTGAATATGATTTGTTCGTAATGACATCGGATGATGAAATTGTGAAACGTAAAGTGCAGTTGGGTGATTCGAATTTTGAATTTGTAGAGGTGGTGAGCGGATTGCAGCCGGGCGATCGGGTGGTAGTGAGCGATATGAGCCAGTATAAGAATAAAACGAAACTGAAGCTAAAATAGAGGATATTTCTTGCCAAAATGAAAGTGCCTTTTATATGGAGTGGGGATAATAAATAAGAGATCAAAAGAATTTGAATAATTATAAAGCTCCCTTCAAATCGGAAATAAAGGACATTAAAACGCTTCTTTATCAAAAAAATATGAGGATATAATTTTGATGTAAAAAAATAGGATATTTGGCGGTAGTTCCAATGGAGTTACCGCTATTTTTGTGTATAGCTCTAAAATATTTATTAAAAAGTTACTCAATTGATAAACTTCTTCTGTCTTTGCTGTATGAACAGAAAGATAATAGCATACAAAAACTACTATAAAGATTTTTTTTGATATTCTGGATAAAGATATGCAAGAAAAAGTCCTATATGGATTACTCTTATTAAAAACTCAAGATAGACTACCGGCAAAGTACGTGAAGTTTTTCAAAGATGGTTTATATGAGTTAAGGATAGAGTGGTAAGATAATATCCATCGGATTTTTTTCTGTTATGATGAGGAACATATTGTTGTATTGTTCAATGGTTTTCAAAAAGAGGCGCAGAAAACACCAGATAGAGAAATTGATAAAGCATTAAAACTAAAGAAAGAATATAATGAGCGAAAAAGAACTAAAGATGTCTGATGTCGATGTACAGTTGGATACTGTGTTTGGCAAAGAAGGGACTCCGGAGCGTAAGGCTGCCGAAGATAGGGCGAATGCTTTCTTTACCGGATAGATAATTGAAGAGGCAAGGAAGAAAGCAAACATGACACAGGCAGAACTTGCCGAAAAGATAGGAACTAATAAATCTTATATTTCTCGTGTGGAAACGGGAAAGACAGAACCTGAGGTTTCTACCTTTTATCGTATTGCTTCCACTTTGGGATTGAATGTTGAGTTGACTCCTGCCATGTGGTTTCTGTTACGTAACAGGTTTGATTTTTTATTTTCTTATAATAACGATTAGAGACATAATATTTTATTAAGGATGTAACAGTTGAACTGTATTTTTTCTAATGGACTGTGGAATTATTCCACAAATATGTGGACTGAATCTACAGCCCTTTTTTCATTTCTTAGTTTTCCTTGAATAATTAATGTTTTTATTTACTGACGTTTAGAATTAATTTGTTTCTTCAACGCCTTTAAGGTACAATTATTGAGGTATACAAGCGCAAATAGGTGTTTGTAGATTTAAAATAATTAACCAATGAGAAACTTTAAAGTAGTATTGTTTGTACTGAGTTGCCTGTGTGGTATACATGTTCAGGCACAACAATTGGAAATAAAAGGTGTGGTGACATCATCAGACGACAAACAGCCACTTATCGGGGCTACCGTTTCTGTAAAAGGAGCACCGAGTCGGGGAGTAGTGACGGATATGGATGGTCGCTATACCTTACATGTGGAGCCATCGGATAAAATTCTGGTTGTATCCTATGTCGGTATGAAAACGATAGAGGTAAGAGTGCCGAAAAGTGGAGTATTGAATGTGGAGTTACGTCCCGAATCACTGAGTTTGGACGAGGTGGTGGTAACAGGATATGGTAATTTCTCAAAGTCGTCTTTTACCGGTTCGGCCAATACTTTACGGGCCGATATGCTGAAAAACGTGCCGGTACTTTCTGTTGAACAGAAATTGCAGGGAATGACAACGGGAGTGAACATCACTTCCAGTTCCGGCCAGCCGGGCGCCAATCAGAGTATTCGTATCCGTGGTATGGGGTCGTTCAATGCATCTAACGAACCTCTGTTCGTCATTGATGGCGTACCGGTCACTTCCGGTAATATGGGTGCCGGTACGGGTGCTGATGCTGCTTATATGAATAATGCCAAAACCAATGTGATGAGCACGCTTAATCCTGCTGATATTGAAAATATCACAGTGATAAAAGATGCCGCCGCCGCTTCTCTTTATGGATCGCGTGCTGCGAATGGAGTGATCCTGATTACTACAAAGAAAGGAGCGGCAGGACGTACTAAAGTTACTTTGAGTGCCAGTGGAGGTTTCTCTAATGCCGCCGTCAACTTCCGTCCTACATTGAATGGGGAACAGCGTCGTGAGATGATTTACGAAGGTTTGTATAATTCTGCTGTAGATCAGGGATTAGAATCTCCCGAAGAGTATGCCAACGCCAACATCGATACGTATGCAGGAATACCGGAATTAGGATATACTGATTGGCGGAAAGAATTGATTCGTACCGCCCATAATCAGAATTACGAAGTTTCTGCTTCGGGAGGAAATGAACGTACTACTTTCTACGCTTCTCTTGGTTTCAACCGACAGGAAGGATTAGTGGAGAATTCCAGCCTGGATCGCTATTCCGCCCGTCTGAACATGACGCAGAAGATAGGTAGCCGGGCCGAAGTAGGAGGGAATATGATGTTCACCCAGATGAATCAGGAGATGAATGAAGAGCGCGGTTCCAACATCAATCCGTTTCTTTGTGTAGCGGTATCTGCCACGCCTTCCATGCCGGTACGCGATGCTTCTGGCAATTATGTAGGCTCTTATGCCGGCACCAATGTGAATCCGCTTCGCGACATCCGTACTGATTATAACCGAAGCCGTATAACACGTATGTTCTCTACCGGATACGCTTCTGTAGATATCATTAAAGGATTGAAGTTGAAAGAGACCCTGAGCTATGATTATGCCGTACAGAAAGATTCCCGTTACCTGAATCCTCTTAGTGGGGCAGGACCGAAGAGCGGAAGTGATGCCCAGACTTCGAAGGGGTTTACCGAATATGGTAAGCTATTGTCGTCTACTTCATTAAACTATACCCGTACATTTGCCGCCAAACATCATCTTGATGTACTGGCTGCTTATGAACTGGAAAGCTATCAGAGCGATAAAGCGATGGGAGAGAAGTCCAAACTACCCTCAGATGTATTGCTCGAACCGGATAATGCTGCCGTATTGAAAAGTTTTGTTTCTTCTACGCAGGCATACAGAATGATTTCTTACCTCTCCCGCTTGAATTATGATTATGATGACCGTTACTACATTGCCGGCAGTTACCGTCGCGATGGTAGTTCACGTCTGGCACCGGAAAGCCGTTGGGGAGATTTCTGGTCTGTCTCCGGTATGTGGCATCTGAGCAATGAGTCTTTTATGAACGCTGTGAAACCGGTATTGAATGATGTGAAAATCCGGGCTTCCTATGGTGTCAATGGTAATCAGCCGGGAGCTTTTTACGGATATATGGGATTGTACAGTTACGGACAGAATTATATGGGAGCCGCAGGCTCGTATGAATCTGCACAAGCCAATCCCGGTTTGAAGTGGGAAAAGAATTACAATCTCAATATCGGTCTTGATCTGGCTTTTATCAATCGTATTTTTGTGAGCCTCGAATACTATAACCGCGATACCAAAGACCTGCTTTACAATCGTCCTATCAGTGCTACCACCGGTTTCCTGAATTATCTGGCAAATATCGGTCAGCTCAACAACAAAGGAGTGGAATTCGAGTTACGTACCATCAACTTTGCCAGTCCGGACTTTAACTGGACATCGGTCTTGAACCTGACGCACAACCGTAATAAGATCGTGACACTGGATGGAGATATGACACAGTCTATCGAGGGTTCCTGGTTTATCCATAAGATCGGTCTTCCTTATAATAGTTTCTATGTGAAAGAGTTTGCCGGAGTAGATCCGATGACCGGAAAAGCCCTTTATTATCTGAATACGCAAGATGAACAGGGTAATTATAATAAAGAAAAGACCGATGATGCTTCCAAGGCGCAAGCCATCCCGTATAAATCTGCCGATCCGAAGATTTCGGGAGGATTCACCAATATCATCTCTTACAAATGGTTTGATCTGGGACTTACCTTTACCTATTCATTGGGCGGTTATTCTTTCGATAAAACAGGTACACTGATAGAGACTGACGGCAGTCAAGAGAAGTCATACAATTTGCCCGTATATGCTTTAGACCGTTGGCAGAAACCGGGAGATATAACTGATGTGCCCCGTTTCGTGTTGGAGCAAAGCGCCGGTCCGCAAAACTCGTCCCGCTATATTCACAGTACTGACCATATCCGGCTTAAGAATCTGACAATCGGTTTCACGTTGCCGGGACAATGGACGCGGAAAGCTCTGATAGAAAATGCACGTATCTACTTCTCCGGCAGTAACCTGCTGACGTGGGCCAAGTGGAAGCAGTATGATCCTGAAGTACCGGTTAACGGTGAGGTATTCTGTGAAGCTCCCGCTATGCGTACTTTTAATTTTGGTGTTGAGATAACTTTCTGATTTTTTCAATTCTTATTAATTTTCAGATATATGAAACGTATATTTATATATATATTCGCGGCCACATCCTTTTTTTATTCTTCCTGTTCCGGCGATTGGCTGAATTTGAATCCGTCCACTTCCGTTACCTCCGAACAAGCCATCCGTACGCTTGAAGAGGCACAGATTGCTTTGAACGGCATTTATCGTATTGCAGCTTCGCACAGCTATTATGGCGATAACTATCTCTATTATGCCGATTGCCGGGGCGAAGATGTCCAGGCGCGTATCAGTAAAGGGCCCGGCAAACGTGTGTCGCCTTATTATGAATTTAATGTAACGGCAGATGATGCCTTGAATATTACACGTGTATGGAATCAGCCTTATATCGTGATTCATCAGGCAAACAGTCTTTTGGAGAGAATAGAATCCGGTGCGGTAGCCACGGATAATGTTACTGAACTCAATTGTATCAAAGCCGAGGCGTTGGCTTTGCGCGGATTGGCTCTTTTTGATCTTACCCGTCTGTTTGCTATGCCTTATACATTGAACAACGGTGCGTCTTTAGGAGTGCCTATCGAGACTGAAACTACGCTGCCTACCCATCAGCCTTCCCGTAATACGGTGGCCGAATGTTACCGGCAGGTGATTGACGATATGACCGGTGCTTTGGATCTTTCCGCATTGTCTACCGGCAAAAAAGATGGTTATCTTAATGTGTGGAGTGTCAAGGCATTACTTTCACGTGTTTACCTTTACATGAATAATAATGAAAAGGCGCTCGAACTGGCCAAAGAAGTAATGAATAACGGAGGATTGTACAACCTGTTCACACACGATGAATATCCCACCGTATGGGGAAAAGATTTTAATTCGGAATCTCTCTTTGAGTTTTACTATACTCTTTCGGAACCTGATGGCGGTACCGGAGGTGAAGGGGCTCCGATGGTTTATGCCGATAATGTGAAAGACTGGAATAATCTGGTGCTTACCAAGGCTTTTCTCGATTTGCTGGGAGAAGACCCCGATGATGTGCGGCATGCACTGAACTGCCTGCCGCAAAAGCCGGATGAAGATATATTGCCCGAAGGCTCTACCGGTTATCCTAAGTATCTGAACAAATATCCGGGTAAAACGGGCGATAATCCGCAAGACAACGATATTTGCATTATTCGTCTTTCCGAAGTCTATCTGAATGCTGCTGAAGCAGCGTTTAAGTTAGGGGGAGCAGAAAACCTGAAATTTTCTTTGGATTGCCTCAATGCGATAGTAAGTCGTGCCAATCCCGTGAAGTCGGTAAAAGAATCGGAATTAAGTCTGGAGCGTATTCTGAAAGAGCGCAGAAAAGAACTGGTAGGAGAGGGACACGCTTTTTTTGATGCCATGAGAAACGGATTATCCGTGAATCGTACAGGCGGTTGGCATTTGGCTTCCGTAGCTGATGCGGCGGTTATTACTCCGTCTGATCCGAGGGTAGCATTACCTATTCCGCAGACGGAGATAGATGCGAATCCGAATATGGAGCAGAATCCTCGTTAGTCTGTTCAGCTTATAAAGTAACAAAGGCCTGTACTTTCTATATGGTAAGTACAGGCCTTTGCCGGTTATACTGCTTGGGGTTAAGGTACCAGTATTTTTCGGATACTTATCGTATTTGTGGTAGCTATTCTCACGATGTAGTTTCCCGAGGGTAGATCGAAAGAGGTTTCCGTACCGGATGTTTCATGTTTGCGGATCATTGTTCCGGCATAGGTGTATACTTCAATATAACTGTTCCCGGAGATTCCTTCTACATAGACTGTATGGGCCGATACATAAGCGGTGATTTCATCTGCCGGTTTGTTTCCGATGCCGGTTCCGCTTCCTTTCAGCCAGCGTGGATCACCGATAACGCCTCCGGTGGTGCTTGCACCGGCTAAAGGGGAATTACTGTCGATACTGAAATCTCCGTTGTCCACGTCAGGAAAATCGATTGTAGTCAGTCCGGAGAGGACTCCTTCTCCTAAAGTTAGGTCATTGACGGTTTTATTCCCTATGTTGTCACAAAGATAGCTTTCGAAGCCGGCAATGAGATTTTTCTCGGCGAGCAGGACACCTTTACTTGTAGTGTTGAGTACGGATGGCGTAAAATCAGCTCCCGGATAAGCACCGTTTATCAGATTGTTTCGGAATGTATAAGTACCGTTGAATGCCGTTTCCTCTATCTTGCATAAATTGAATGTGTTGGTGCTGCTTTTACCGCCTTTGGACCATCTGCTTACGGTATTGTTTTCAAAGGTAAAGGTGAAATCGAGCGCTTCGCCGTAGTTACGCGTCCAAAACAGATGTTCTTGCGGATAGTTGTAAAAGGTGGAATGAGTGATCACTACTTTTTGTGTGGCTCCGCCATTGTTGTAGATGTAACTATAACCTGTTGCCTGGTCGGGGTGCACAATGCAGTTGTCTATTATCAATTCTCCGTTTACGCCTTTACCGCTTATCGTCATCAGTCCGCGTTTGGAGGTTTCGATACGGCAGTTTTTGAATTGCAACGACCGGAGGTATGCACCTTCACTCAGACTGATAAAGTAGTTCACGTTGGCCGGCTCGATTGTCAATCCGTCAAAGACCAGACTACCGTCCTTTTCGCTTTTTCCGGAGATCTCATTGTTGAATTTCAATACCGGTGCAGCCTCTTCTGCCGCTTTCAGGGTGATGGCGCGCCCTCCGGGGATACCGATTGCTTCGGTATATTCTCCGTTGGCGAGCAGTAATACGCTTCCGTCAGCTGCTGCATCGAAAACGATTTTTAAGGTAGAGGGAGTTACGTTGATGAGCCCCGGGGTATCGCCACCGTCATCGCCTTCTTGGTTTTGTTTTTCTGTAATGTCTGCAACAAGGCTGTTGAGATATACTTCAAGATTGGTGTAACCTTCTTTGCTAAGCGTGGATGTTTTTCCGTCAGAGGAGTCATTGGGATTCAGCCCATTGGCAGTTTCCCATACATCGGGCATACCGTCTCCGTCCGTATCTTTGAGTTGGTCGGCAGTCACGCCGCCATCACTTAATTCAGGCCAAGGGCTGGAAGC
This sequence comes from Bacteroides sp. CAG:189, assembly GCF_000432295.1. Classification (NCBI taxonomy): domain Bacteria; kingdom Pseudomonadati; phylum Bacteroidota; class Bacteroidia; order Bacteroidales; family Bacteroidaceae; genus Bacteroides; species Bacteroides sp. CAG:189. The sequence continues at coordinate 140,636 of NZ_HF991073.1, read as the reverse complement.
TCCGGCGGGCATTACGTCGGTAGGCCGGTCGATGAGCCCCGGTTTCTTGGAGGCATCCGATGAAACACTTCCCTTGTAAGTGGCCGTACCTGTTTCTGTCTCTTTAACGATACGTTCGTCAATGATGTCTCTCTCTTTCGAACATCCGGCATAAAGCAAGACTTGCTTGAAAGCCTGTTCTGCGGTATGGGTGGTCACAAATTCGGTTTCGAGCGGCGCACTCAGTTTCATCTCTGCCTTTACCTGATCGTTGAATGTATTGTCACACTCTTTGTTGTTGATCTGTTCGTAGATGCCTTTTGTCCAGTTGTCGGCGGTGACATTGGCGTTTCCCTCTATCACATTTCCATCTACATAGAATTGTCCCCATACGTGTTCCATCGGTTTCCATGCGTTGGGAGTACCGTCGGAATTGGTACAATAAGCGGTTGTTCTGACACCGATTTTGGCAATGCGGTAACGTACGGCGCTATTGGGAGTAGCCGGTCCCGGCTTATAGTAATTGTTCACGATATTTACTTTCATGCCTTCACCGCCATAACATCCGTTGCCGGCCCAGTTATAGAATACATTATTGCGCAGATCCATATATTCACGTTCCTGTGTTCCGGGACGCGGGCCGAGACGGGGGACACGACTTTCATGGTGGGCCATCAGATTGTGATGGTAGGAAGCATGAGCACCTCCCCAGTTACCGCCATAACCATGTACTCCTTTGCTGTGTCCTGAACTGCGTAAACTTTCGGATACGATACACCATTGCACAGTGGTGTTTTCCGAGCCGTATACGGATAAGCATTCGTCCACCGACCAACTGATGGAGCAGTGGTCTACAATGATGTTCTTTCGGTCCATACCACCGAGTCCGTCGGGCTCTCCGCCGTTGGCTATGCTTTCAGTACCTACGCGGAAACGCAGATAGCGGAGGATAACATCGTTGGCTGAGATAATGACGGGATAGTCGGCAATGCAAATACCTTGTCCCGGAGCAGTTTGTCCCGCAATGGTGATGTAGTCATTGGAGATTTTCAAATCGCTTTTCAGATAGATCGTTCCTGCCACATCGAAAACAATGATGCGTGCTCCCTTTTGCTTGACAGCATGGCGGAGGGTTCCTTTGGCCTCACTGTCTTCAAGGTTTGTCACGTGGTAAACGTTGCCGCCCCGGCCACCGGTTGTATAGCGGCCGTGTCCTTCGGCACCCGGGAAAGCCGGAAGCAATTGTGCTGCTACAGATGCCGGCAGGCATAATAGCAACATGAGAAGATAGATGGTTTTACTGGTTTTCATTGAGTATCTATTATAAATTAGAGTTCTGTTTAACCTCCACTCGCTGTAAAAATCATGCTGTATGGCTTCTTCTTCTTCTTCAGGAAAGAGGGGGAAGCCGTGCAGGATAAGTTTTATGTCGAACTCAGGTTATCTGTTTTATTAGGTAATAACGATTTTTTCATTTTGCCGGCTTCCGTCGGTCAGGATATAGGTCACGATGTATATGCCCGGTTGCAATGCCGGCAGGCTGATTTCGCTTTTCTTTACCTGCGGATACGAAGAATATACTTGTATACCCGACATGCCGGTGATATTTAGAACGGCTACTTCACGATCCGTAACGAAAGGACGTACGATAGAAGTGCCTGTATCACCGACCAGTCCGTTCAGATAATTCTCCAGATTGGAATATCCGTTAGCCGTGAGAATGCCGCCGTCTGCCGGATCGTTTTTATCCAGTCCGTTGGCTTCTTCCCAATTGTCGGGGATACCGTCACCATCGGTATCTGTCGGAACTGTTTCACCGGCTTTCGGTGTGAGGTCCGGCCAGGGAGTCCAGTTGTCGCCTGCATCGGCGGGCTTCAAGTCTTCTTGTGAATTGATCATACCCACAAATTTGATGTTGCCGGGATCCGGTTCTGTTTTATTCCATTTTATCGCTCCTCTGTCTACCGGCTTTAATTCTCCGGCAGCTTCGGCGAGAATACGCGTATCCACTTCGTCCAGTTTGGGAAGTTGTGCTCCTGCCTGTTTGATAACTTTAAGATAAGCCTCTTCTGCTGTTTCGATGGTCAACTCACTGTTAGCTGATGGGGCCGTGAGTTTTATTTCATTTATTTTATCGATGCCGGCACGCAAGTTTACGGCTTTTTTGGAGTTGTTTTCATCGGCATATATCCAGTTGTTGGCGTTTACCTTCGAATGGTCTCCTTTGTTTTTGTCATTCTTATATTCATTTGTTTCAAACATGTTGCCATCGATATACCATTCTCCCAGGCCGGTAGCGCTGGAAGCATCGTGCGAACAATCGGCGAACCAACGGTCCTGAAAAGTGTTGGTAGCCGGTCCCGGCTTATAGTAGTTGTTGATGAGGTTGGTACGCGAATAAGCTCCCTCTACGATGGAATGTAATTGTCCGCCATATAAGGCACCTTTATTGCCCCAGTTGAAGTGTACGTTATTGATGATTTCCGTATCTACGAAAGCATCGTGCCCACTGGCAGATTTATCACGTGCTCCGTTTACCAATGGAGTACGTCCTACGCAGTGTGCAAACAGATTGTGATGGAATGTAGAGTGTTCACCTCCCCATTGGGCACCGTATCCGCGTGCACCTTTATCATGCTTGGATACATAGAGCGGTTCGCTCAATATACACCATTGCATAGTAGTGTATTTGTTGTCGTACATTGTCACGTTTTCTTCCATCGACCAACTGAAAGAGCAATGATCGATGATTATATTTTCGGTGTTCTCTATACCTAATGCCGAATAATTACTGCCGGACAGGTCTCCTGCACGGAAGCGGATGTAACGTACGATGAAGTTTTTACTGTGGATATAAATATTTGCCCCGGAGATACAGATGCCGCCACCCGGTGCCGATTGTCCGGCAATGGTCACATTCGGTCTCGGACATTTCAATCTTTCTTTAAGATTGATAGTGCCGCCCACTTTGAAGAGGATGGTTCGCGGCGTATCGTCTCCTGTGGTTAATGCCCAACGGAGTGTCCCTTCTATAGGCTCTTCGGACGAAAGATAATCATCGAGACTTGTTACGTAATACACTTTGCTTCCGATAGCGGGATCTGTGGTACGTCCGCCGGTTGCAAACCGTCCCCAGCCTTCGGCACCCGGAAAAGCGATTTGTTGGTTATCGGCCTGTGAATATACAGGCGAAAGTGGGAGTAACGCTATGCAGCCCAGTAGAGCATGTTGACGTAAAACTTGTTTGAGAGTAATGTTTTTCATCATGTTTCTCATGTTTTGTTAATGATTGGAGATTATTTTTTATTTTCTTGCAATATTACCCGATTTATATTAATCGCGTGTGTAATATCTGTTGTAAGTGGATGGCAACCAATTATTGCTCATGGATAATCAATAATTCCACATTCATTTTATTTTCGGAGATAGATACCCGATAGCAGAAAGACAGGATTTTTTCCTTTTTAGCGGACCGTACTTTTTGTATGGGAGACTGTATGCTGGCATTTGTTTATGAAAGTTTGCCGTTGTGTTCATTTTCATATCCGTAAATAGTCCGCCTTTGCGAAAAGTGTTCATTTTCGGACAGCTACGTTTTTAGCTAATATTCAGAATATAAGTAATTTATGTTTTTGGCATATCATTTGAAATCCTTTTAGTGATAAAATACGAAATTGAAAATTCTATTAAATACAAAAAGTTATGATTACATTGACTTCGCTCTCTAAAGTTTACCGTACAAATGAGATTGAAACGGTAGCCCTTGAAAACGTGAACTTGACAGTGGATCGTGGTGAGTTCCTCAGTATTATGGGCCCTTCCGGTTGTGGGAAATCTACATTACTGAATATTATGGGATTGCTCGATACACCGACTACCGGTACGATCGAGATCAACGGTACCCGTACCGAAGGGATGAAAGATAAAGAGTTGGCTGCTTTCCGCAACAAGACTTTGGGATTTGTGTTTCAGTCTTTCCATCTGATAAATTCATTGAATGTATTGGATAATGTGGAGCTTCCGTTGCTTTATCGCCATGTGAACAGTAGTGAGCGTAAACGCCTGGCACAGGAAGTACTTGAAAAGGTAGGGCTGAGTCACCGCATGC